>JALZUT010000033.1 GCA_023300575.1 Olleya sp. | reverse complement strand
TTAAGTGCTTAAAGTTGAATGTATTTAAATTTAAATAATTAGAAAATACTTTTAATAGTAATAATCTTATCCAACTTTGCGTCCTTACGACTTTTCGAGAATAACTTAAAAAAAATGTATTTACGAGCGTTTACTAATAATCCACAACCCTATAAAAGTAATTAATCCATTTAGCGGAAGAATCTCCCAATGGAATTGGTACTGACCAATAATACTTTCTGGTAAACTAGTAATTAGATAAGTTAATTTTATAGATGCCAAACCAATAAACCAAGCATATTTATCATTAATGCTTCGCTTTGTTAGTAATCCAAAAGCAAACAAACCAAGTAAAGGACCATAAGTGAAGGTTGCAAATTTAAATAAGTTGCTAACCACACTACCTTCTAGTTGATTAAAAATAATGACCACAATAATTAATAAGATAGAAACGCCAATGTGTACTTTTTTACGTAATGGCTTTTGTTGTTCAAGTGGCAGTTTTTCAATATTTAAAAAATCTACAGAAAACGAGGTTGTTAAAGCAGTTAAAGCACTATCTGCACTACTGTAAGCAGCAGCAATTAATCCTATTATAAAGGTGATTGCTAATCCTTTTCCTAAGCCTTGATTCATGGCAATTTCTGGGAATAATAAATCATTTCGAGTTACACCATCTACAACAGGAATTGTAACTCCAAATTGTTCAGAATAGATAAATAGTAAAGCACCTAAGGATAGAAAAATAACGTTTACAAGAACTAATAAAATAGACATAGAAAGCATGTTTTTTTTAGCTTCTTTAGGGTTTTTACAAGTCAGGTTTTTTTGCATCATGTCTTGGTCAAGACCTGTCATTGCTATGGTTATAAAAATACCACCTATAAAATACTTCCAGAAATATATTTTACTATTTGCATCGTCAAAGAAAAACAACTGACTTTTAGCTTTAAAGGCTTCTTTTTGAAAGACCTCAGATAGTGACCAATCTAATTTATTTACTATTAATACAATTGCCACAACAACCGAAGTTAACATCGCTAAAGTTTGTAACGTATCTGTCCAAACAATGGTTTTAATTCCACCACGATTGGTATACAACCAAATTAATAAAATAGAAATCACAACCGTTACCGAAAATGGAACACCTAAGCTTTCAAACACTACATATTGCATAGCTAAAGCCACTAAAAACAATCTAAACGAAGCACCTGTAACACGAGAAAGTAGAAAGAAAAAAGCACCAGTTTTGTAACTCACCTTACCAAAACGTTGTTCTAAATACTGGTAAATAGACGTGACATTGAGTCTATAATACAGAGGAAGTAATACCAAAAGGACAATTAAATACCCAACAAAAAAACCAAAAACACCTTGCATATAGGCAAATTGTTGACCTTGTATTAAACCTGGAACAGAGATAAAAGTAACTCCAGATAAAGAAGCGCCAACCATCCCAAAAGCTACCACATACCAAGGCGATTCTTTTTTAGCTTTAAAAAACACGTCGTTAGAGTCGTCTTTTCCTGTAAAGTATGAGATTAAAATTAATACGCCAAAATAAGCTGCTATTAATAAAAGTATTTGAGTTGAAGTCATAATTTTTATTTGTCTGTGCCAAAATACGAAAAATAGTATTCAGTATTCAGTAAAAAGTGAGGGGTAAAAAGTAAGCTTAAAAATAAAATAAAATAAAGTGTTAGTCTGAGCATTAACAAGATGAAAATATATTTTTATCGAAGGTAGCTTACGCAGTAAGTCGAAAACGTTGTTAGTTAATAAATATTCCATAAAGAGTCTTCAGGCTTTTGTCTTTAGTGTTTAATGCAAAGTGTTTAAAGTTTTATTGGTCTCAAATTTAGTTAAAACTATGTACTTTAGTGCATCTCGATTTAGATTCTAAAAACCTTTATTCAGTTTCCTTTTAGCTAAAAAATCATATTAGTTATTTAACTAATATGTTGCTTTCGTTCGAGTAATCACGTACTGCTGACTTTAGTCAGATTTTTAAACCTATGGACTTTTAGTCCATATTGGTTTAGTTAATAAGCACAATCAACTTTGCGTCTTTGCACCTTTGCGAAAAAATTAGAGTAAAGAGTAGTCTGTTTTTTACGCTTTGACTTTAATAGAAAAAAATTCGTAAATCCAAAGCAAAATAGTAATTTTGTAATCATGGAATTTTCTTCTAAACTTTTAGAAAACGCAGTTAACGAAATCTCGCAATTACCAGGTATAGGTAAGCGTACAGCATTACGTTTGGCTTTACATTTGTTACGTCAACCTAAAGAGCACACTCATAATTTAAGTAATGCTTTATTAGGAATGGTAAATGAATTAAAATTCTGTAAATCTTGTCATAATATTAGTGATAACGATATGTGCGACATTTGCGTAAACCCTTTGCGTAAAGATGATATTATTTGTGTTGTAGAAGATGTTAGAGATGTTATGGCTATAGAAAACACAGCTTCTCATAAAGGCTTGTATCATGTTTTAGGCGGAAAAATATCGCCAATGGATGGTATTGGACCACACGATTTAAATATTAGCAGTTTAGTAGAAAAAGTAAAATCAGAAAAAGTAAAAGAGCTTATTTTTGCTTTAAGTCCAACAATGGAAGGTGACACAACTAACTTCTATATCTTTAAACAGATTAAAGAATTTACTATAGAAACCTCTACAATTGCTCGAGGTATTTCTGTTGGAGACGAACTTGAATATGCTGACGAAATTACTTTAGGACGCAGTATTATTAATAGAATCCCTTTTGAATCATCACTTAAACTATAATTTTTCTATTCCGTTTTTACAAACCGTTTCTTTGTCTTTCATGGTTTTATTCTGAATGTTATCACCAATAGTCGTATCTCCTTTTGGCGCTTCGTTATGGTAAATATGAAACTGAATTGCTGTTTGTTTCAGTCGTTTTGCTAAAACACCATTGTTTATTAAGCGTTGTGCAAAATTGTAATCTTCGTAACCCCATCCAATAAAGTCTTCGTTATAACCATTAATAGCTATAGCATCTGCAAGCCAAAAGGACATATTACATCCTCTTAATTTACTAGAGTTTTTACCTTTTTGTTTGCTAATCTTTGTTAGTGCAGTAATTCTCAAGGCTCTTTTCCCTCTTAATAATCCTTTGTTAAACCATTTGATATTTATGTTTTGTTTTGCAATGACTTGTTTAGATAAGTCTTCGGTAATTGATACGCGACTCCCGAATAGAAACATGTCTTTTTCTGCATTATTAAAGTGGTCTTTTACAAAATGCTTATGCAAAATAACGTCTCCATCAATCTGGATAATATAGTCGGTGTCTATTTGTTTAAATGCTTTATTTAAGATTTTAGTCTTTCTAAAACCATCATCTTTTTGCCAAATATGATGAATAGGTGCTTTAATTTGAGCTCTAAAACTATCTATCAACTCTTTGGTATCTTGTCTTGAGCCATCATCTGCAATTACTATAACATCAGGCATTTTACTTTGCCTTTTTATACTTTTTAAAACCAAGTTTAAAGCATCTGTCCAATTGTATGTGGTTAATAATAGTGTTGTAGTCATAGCTAAGCTTTAAAAACGTGTTTTACCCAACTAGAAATATGATAATGCTTCACAATTTTGGGTGGTAAAGGTTTGTATGATGTACTGAAAAAATTACTTGGTATTTCAATGTTTTCTGGATCTACAATAAAAATATTGTTTGCGTCATAAAAGTCATAATTTACAATATCTGTATTGGTTGTGATAAGCTTCTTTTGTAACGCAATAGCTTCAAAAACCCTAAATGATAATCCTTTTTGCTTTGGACGTTGCAAGTCTAATAAAATGCGACTCTTTTTTACAATTTCAAATACTTCATTTAAACTGTACATCTTAGTTGTATGTTCTATGTTTGTGCCATCTAAATTAGTGTCATAGTCGCTAGAAAACGCAATCAGTTTAAAATCTATATTGTGTAGGTTAAAATAGTTAGCAAAATTAGGCATAGTTTGCTTACGCTTGTCTAAAGAGCTAATGTTGAATACGTTAAATTCTGGTTCTGGAAGTCTTAAATTTTTGTAATCAAAATAAATATAATTGGTAATCAAATTAAAATCATATTTTTTGACATCATCTGGATCAAATGCATAAACAGTATCAAAATAAGGAAATACTTTTTTCATTCTAGGATAGCGAGATGTGCTATCATTTAAAAACGTAACCAGTTGTAAAGTGTTTTTTTTAATCTTTTTTATAGTAGAAATAGACAGGTTATCACTTTTAATTATCAGCGTATAATCCTGTTTAGGTTGATTTGCAATTAACTTAGAAATAGCAGTGTTTAAATGGGCTCTTTTAAAATTATAATTAAATAAACTTTTTGTAAAAAAGTTAGCAATCTTATGTAATTTACTAGGATAGGTGTACTTAAATTTATGAAAATCTATATTAGTAACTTCATGACCTTTTTCTTCTAAAGCATCTGCTATGTACTTGTTATAACCCCATTTATCAAGACTAAGAATCGTAATTTTCATGCTTGTAAGTTATTTAATTTTAAAAATCATATTAAAAATCAACATGCTTTTTTTGAAAGTAGACTTTTTTAAAATCTTTAAAAAAGACTTTCTGTTTTGCTGAAACACCACTGCTCGTTTAAAATTATTTACTATTGAAAACGAAGCGTAACTGTCATTTAATGTTTTAAGAATTGCTTTTTCTTTTGAAAGCGAATCTGGACATTTTTCAAAAAACTGAAGGATACGTTGACGTCTTAACTCGTTTTTCTCTGTTTTTGTTTTATTTGTTTTATTAGCAAGAATTGCATTATTATCGTGGTGTCTGTATAGTACTAATCCTTCATCAACATAGTTAATGCTACCTTGTAAGGTCGCACAATAGGTTAACCACCAATCATGCGAAATTAAAGCAGGGAATGGGCTAGCAAACTCAAAAACTTCTTTTTTAAATAACATAGCGTGTCCTGAGACACAACTCTCTATTACAAACTCTAAAGGGTTAGACGTGCTAAGCATATTTTTTACAGTAGAAAAACTTTCGTTTTTAGACTGTAGGTTTTGGTCAACAAAATTAGAATCGCAATAGACCAATTGGTTGTTTTCTAAATTTTTGACTAAAGTTTCTGTTTTTGTAGGTTTCCAAACATCATCTTGATCAGATAATGATATTAAGTCGCCTTTTGCAATTGCAATTCCACGTTCAAAATTTTTAATATAACCAACGTTAGTTGTATTGGCTATAATTTTTATATTTTGGTGTTGTTTAGCTATTTGTTCTGCAAGAGCTAAAGTATGATCTGTAGACTTATCGTCAACCACTATAATTTCTTGGTTTTGGTAAGTTTGCTCTAAGATGCTGTTTAATTGCGCTTCAATATATTTTGAGCCATTATACGTACAAACAATTATAGAAACAAGTTGCATTAGTTTTTAATTAGGAAATGTTATAGGGTTACAATTTTCTTGTTCTAAGACATAATGTAACCAATTGGTAAAGCTATATTTATGTTTGATTTTATTATTAATTGTTGTTAGAGGTGTTTTTAAAAACTCTAAAATGTCATTCTTATTTTTGTAAAGATGTATATTGTTTTCATTATAAAAATCGTAATCTTTAATAATTTGGTTTGTTGTAATTAACTTTTTATTATAACCTAATGCCTCAAAAGCCCTGAAAGACAATCCGTTATGAATAGGGTTGTTTAAATCTAAAATAATTTTACAATTAGAAATTTGTTTCAAGTTTTCTTTATAGCTTAATCCACCTTTTGGAAATTTAATATAAGGGTATTTTTTTAATTCTTTTTGTTGCTTTTTAGAGCAAGGAATATTTATATTTAATTTTAATCCAGCATTATGTAGTGTTTCGCAAATTAAGATTAAACTTTCTATTCTAGAGTCAAAACTACCAAGGTAATACATATCAAATTCGGGTGTTCTATTTTTAAATATATCTTTATAACAATCAAAATAAAAGTTTGTTATAGGATAAGTTTGATTGGGTTTTAAATCATTTTTGTCAAAAACATAAAACTTTTTAAAAAGAGTTAGACTGTCCTTTATTTTTGGGTAACGACTTAATCCGTCCCATTGGTAAAGATAAGCGTTTTTTGATGTATTTACTATTTTTTTAATAACAGATAAATCAAATAAATCGGCTCTAATAGATAAGCTATAGTCTGTTTTTTTATTTAATTGTTCGAGTTGTTTTATTTGGTCTTTAGTATTTGTGTCGTGTTTTTTTATTAACTCTTTCTTGTAATTTTTGTTACTAAAAATTGTTTTATGTATAAAGTTTAAGATTTTATGTTTGACCGATTTGTATTTAAAAGGATTATTTTTAATAATTATAATCTCACTAAAATTTAAAAAAGACAAATTGTCTTTAAAGCAATCTAAAAACCCATTGTCAGAGGTTATTGCAAGTAGGATTGATTTATTATTAAATGTTTTCATTTATTTATTTTATTGGATAACTTTTTAAAGTTAAACACCATATTTTTTTCTATATTTTTTACTTCTAACTTTAAAAATACGATATTTTAACAAGCTATACTTTGAAGTGAATTTATCAAGAATAAAGGTATTCAATTTTGTTGTTTGGTAAAATGGGTAAACATTTTTAAAACCATATTTTTTATAGGAATCAATTATATACCAGTTTTTTAACATGATAATATCTTTGTTAGGTATATTTTTTTTAATTTCTTTAAAAAGGGTGTTATTTAAAACTGCATTACAAATTAATATATTCTCGTAGTATTTTATATATATAAACTTATAAAAACTTTCTTTGTTACTTGGGTTAACTGTGTTATTTCTTTTAGATTCAGAATTGTTATGTACTCTAAATTTGACAAATTTTTCATTTACAAAAACAAAGTCATATTTTAATATTTTATTTAAAACAAAAATGTAATCTATAAGCTGAAAGTAATTATCAGGAAAATCTTTTTCAGAGTAAAAGTTTTTATTCAATAATAACGTTGGAGGCTCTCCTATACAGTTTCTAAACACATGATTAGCTATTATTTTTGAGGTCTCTTTTGGCGTGTATGGACGTTCTTCATTAAATAATTTACCAGTTTTAGGAAGGTTTTTATAAAATTTTATAGCGTGATCATCTACTCCTTCTTCAAAAATGTATGTTCTGTCACAAATTACAAAATTGACTTTGTTTTTAATTGCAGTATCAATCATTACCTCTACACAATTAGGGCTTATTAAATCGTCCTGAAACAAAAATTTTATCCAATTAGAATTTGATTTAGCTAGACACTCTTTCCAATTACCTACTAAACCTATGTTTTTTTTGTTTTTATAAACCTTAATTCTAGAATCTTTTTTTGCATACTCATAACAAATTTCAATTGTATTATCAGTAGAACAATCATCGGTAATAACAATTTCTAAGTTGTTATACGTTTGGCTTATTGCACTGTCTAGTGTTTCTTTAATAAACTTGCTTCCGTTGTAAGTTGGGATACATATGGATACTAAAGGATTTGATGAAGGAGTTGTCAAAATAGTGTTGGTTTAATTATTGTAGCAATAACTCTGTGTCTCGTTCTAAAATTTCATGAAATAAAATATCAGGCTTTTCTTTAAGAATCAGTTCTTTATCAAACTTAAAATTCCAGATAGAAACAGTTTTACCAAAGTTGGCAGCAAAATAATTACTAAAATAAGCGAAATAAGAATCATGTAATACTAATAACTTTAAATCATTAGTTTCACTTTTAGAACGTGCTTCATAAGTAGCTGGGTTTTTGTAATAATCTTTTGGAGCTTCTAATTGATTTTCTAATCTTACATATGTTTGTGTGTTTTTAAATTTTAAATTAACAAAATCTTCACTCTTTCTTTGCATCAACATAACATTTAGATCCCCAATATTTAGGTCTAAAATTTCTTCTTCCATGTCAGAAAGCTCAAAATCAATAAAGTTGGTGTCTTTAAAATCTTTTTTTATGTTTTCCATTGCTGCCTTGTAAGCATAAAAGCCAGCATAATCATTCCAGTGGGTGTCTGTTTTGTAATATAGTTGCCTAGTACTTGTACTCGGAAATTTTTCGCCTAAATTGATGTATTTTACACCAATAGTTTGGCATAAAGAATCCAATTGTTGCATCTTAGTTTTTTTAGCACTTTTCTTTATCGGAATCTTATTTCCATAAATAGTATGTTTGTTTGGAGGTACAGCAAGATAAAATTTAATTCCGTTAGCTTCGCACCAATTATTTCTTTCAATTAACACTTTTTTTATAGCCTCTATTTCTTCTTTAGAAGAATTGATAAGACCTATAGACTCTGATAAAACATTGCTAAATTCGTTTCCTAAAAATTTCCATTCATTTTTAGTGTCAATCACACGATTTGGTATTGGATTAACTTCCAAAACAGTTGTTTTTATATTAGAATAGAGCTTAAGTAAGTCTGCTTTTAATGGAAAATTTCTTTTAAAATTTAAACTTATTGGTTTTTCACCTTCATTTATAGGCTGTGTTTTAATCTTTAATAAAGTTAGTACAACAGGTATTGACAACATGACAATAAAAACAATGACGAATATTTTTGTGTAATTAGTTTTCATGGTCTTAAAATCTAAAATAAATAAATGGGTTGTACGATCCAGCTGCAATATAAGTAATACATACAAAAAGAGTAACTAATATAAAAACATACCTTAAGGGTAATAAGTTTTTGTTTGTTAACTTTTTCTCTAAGTATGGATAAGTAGGTAATGAGAAAATAACAGCTAATACACCAACAAAAACAAGTTCTTTATTAAAATGAAAATAAGCAATGTAATCATTTGTTGTTTCATTTCCGGAATTGTAAATAAACATCCGTTTTAAGTAGTTTACAGTAGATTGTATATCCTCTGCTCTAAACAAAACCCATCCAATTACTACAATAAATAATGTGTAAATATGGCTAAATAATTGTCCTGCTTTTTTTAATATTTTGTCAAAACCAAATTTTTCTATAACTATAAAAACACCATGAAATAAGCCCCAAAGAATAAAGTTCCAACTTGCGCCATGCCATAACCCAGTTACAGTAAATACTACAAATAGATTAAAATACAGACGTTTTTTACCTTTTCTATTTCCTCCTAAAGGGATGTATAGGTAATCTCTAAACCAACTAGATAAAGAAATGTGCCAACGTCTCCAAAACTCGGTAATACTTTTAGATATATAAGGATAATTAAAGTTTTCTAAAAAGTTAAAGCCAAACATTTTACCTAAACCAATTGCCATATCAGAATAACCTGAGAAGTCAAAATAGATCTGAAATGTGTAAGCTAAAATACCTACCCAAGCATACATGGTAGAAAAATCACCACCAGTTTGATTAAAAACGGTATCTGCCAATGCAGCAAAAGTATTAGCAATAATCATTTTTTTAGCTAGACCAAGTGTAAAACGTTCTAATCCTTTTGCAAAACCCTGAAGCGTTACCTCGCGATTTACAATTTCTTTTTGCACATCTATATATCTAATAATAGGTCCAGCTACTAGTTGTGGAAACATGGTTACATAAGTAGCAAATTCTAATAAATTACGACTGGCTTTTACATTACCTCTGTAAACATCAATAGTGTAAGACATGGTTTGGAAGACATAAAAACTAATTCCGATTGGTAGTGCGATTTCTGCAATACCAGAAAGACTTTCGGCATCATAACCAAAACGTTCTACAAGGCTAGCAAGATTGTCTTTTGCAAAATTAAAGTACTTAAATGTACCTAAAGTAAGTAGGTTAAAAAGGATAGAAACTCTTAACCCTAATTTTCGTTTTCCAGCCTCTATTAAATGTCCACATTTATAATCTACAAGTGTAGAAAGGATCATAACTAATACTAGAAATTTTTCACCATAAGTATAAAAATATAGACTAGCTATTAATAAAACTAAGTTTCTAAATTTCTTAGGAACAACAAAGTAAAGAAGTAAAACTGCAGGTAAAAATAAAAGTAAAAAATACGCACTACTAAATACCATATATTATATGTTAAAGGGGCAAAAATATGTTTTTTTAAAGAAAAAAATATCTTTTAAATACCGAATCATATTATATTTATAAATTATAAAAATAATATGCAACTTTCAATAATCATACTAAACTATAATGTGCGCTACTTTTTGGAGTTGTGTCTACAAAGTGTAGAAGCTGCAACTACTAATCTTAATGCCGAAATAATTGTAGTAGATAACAACTCTAACGATGGTAGTTGTAAGATGGTTAAACAAAAATTTCCGAATATAAAATTAATAGAAAATAAAGAGAATTTAGGTTTTTCTAAAGGAAATAATATAGGTGTACAACATGCAAAAGGAGATTATCTATGCATCTTAAATCCAGATACAGTATTACCTGAAGATTGCTTTGACCAGTTATTTGAGTTTTCTAAAATCAAAAATAACTTAGGCATCTTCGCTTGTTGTTTAATAGATGGTAAAGGCGCGTTTTTACCCGAGAGCAAACGTCATATACCAACACCTAAAGTAGCAATGCAAAAGATTTTTGGGTTTGATAAATCGTATTACGTAACAGGTATAAAAGACAATTCCACAGGTATTGCACCTGTATTAGTTGGTGCTTTTATGATTATGGAAACAAAAATTTACAAACAAGTTGGTGGATTTGATGAAGACTATTTTATGTATGGCGAAGACATTGATTTATCCTATAAAGTAGTTAAAGCGGGTTTTGATAATATGTATTATGGACCTGTAAAAGTTGTCCATTTTAAAGGAGAGAGCACACTTAAAGACGCTAATTATGCCAATCGCTTTTATGGTGCTATGCAGATTTTTTATAAAAAACATTTAAAAAAAAATCTAATGTTTGATGTATTGGTTTGGTTAGGTATTACCTTTGCTAAGACTTTTAAAAATAGCGCTTTCGCGGAAATTGTGCCAGTATCAAAGTATGTATTGGTTTCTGATAGAGACTATCCAACTTTAAAAGAAAAATTAAATAAACCTATCGAGATAGTTTTAGTATTATCCAATATTGAAGCCAATACACAAATACTACTAGATGCTAACTATTTAAGTTTTAAAACAATAATTGAAACATTAAGTAATTCAGAAAAAAATAAAAATTTAAGTTTTAGAATTCTACCTAAAAACTCTAATTTTATACTCGGAAGTAATTCTTCTAAAACAAGAGGAGAAGTACTTCACTTTTAAACGCTTGCAAATTGATGAATAATAAGTAATAAAATGTCTATTTTTTTATTAATTTTGCAATCCAAAACAACAGAAAGACTATTAGATTAGTAATATGGCAAAATTTGAACTAAAATTACCGAAGATGGGAGAGAGTGTTGCAGAAGCAACAATTACCTCTTGGTTAAAAGAAGTTGGCGACACAATAGAAGCAGACGAAGCAGTCTTAGAAATTGCAACAGATAAAGTAGATAGCGAAGTACCAAGCGAAGTAGATGGTGTTTTGGTAGAAATGCTATTTAACGTTGACGATGTTGTACAAGTTGGACAAACCATAGCTATTATAGAAATAGAAGGCAAAGGTAGTACGGCTACAGAGGTACCTAAAGCAGTAGCAACTTCAGAACCAACACCAGTTGAAGCGGTTGCAAAAACAGTTGCTGTAGCACAAGAAGCTGCAACACCAATTAGCTCTACAGAAGGACGTTTTTACTCACCATTAGTAAAAAATATGGCGAAAGCAGAAGGTGTTTCGCAATCAGAATTAGATACAATTC
>JALZUT010000032.1 GCA_023300575.1 Olleya sp. | reverse complement strand
ATTACACCACAAAACCAAATTACTAACGCAACTAACTTTGAAGCTATTAATACACAAACTATTTTTATGCGTGTTGATAATCCTAGTGGATCATGTCCAGCTATATTTCAATTTCAATTAAATATAGACAATTGTCCTACTATTGTAGATTGTACAACTGGTCCTGTAAATACAATATTTTGTTATGTAAATGGAGCAGATAACACCTATGTGTTTACAAGTTCTGATGGTAATCCACTTTCAGTATTTTTTAACTCTGGGTTTGTAGAAAATACTTGGGACGAATTAATTATCTTAGATAGTGACGGAGTAACAAATTTAAATGCTATTACACCTTACGGAAACGCGGGTGATGTAACTGGATTAGTGTTTACATCTTCTGGAGACACCATAACTGTAATAGTTGATGAAGATACTATTTTTAGCTGTGAGACAGAAGGCTATCAACCTTTAGATTTTGATGTTACGTGTGTAGATAGCACTGCAATTCCTAATTGTAATGCTACATTAACTTCGCCTTTAAATGGAGCTGTTAATGTTAATGAAAATACAGATTTAATATGGAGTCCAGCTTCAGTACTAGTAACTGGATATAGAGTAACTTTAGTAACAGCTACAGGACTTATAGTAGTAGACAATTTAGATGTTGGCAATGTACTAACATATACACTACCTCAATTAGATTTTTCAACACAATATTTTGTATCGATTATTCCTTATAATGCAAATGGAGATGCAACTGGATGTACAGACCAAAGCTTTACCACTCGTGCAGATCCTAATCAACCTGTAGATTGTGCGTCTAGTCAACCAATAAATAATACGTTTTGTTATGTAAATTCAGATACTAATCAATATAGTTATACTAGTAGTGATGGTTCTCCTTTATTAATAGTATTTAACGCTGGAAAAGTTGAGACTAATTGGGACGAACTAATCATAATAGATAGTGATGGTGTAACCAATCTTAATGCAGGTAATCCTTACGGAAATGCAGGAGACCTTACAGGATTACAATTTGTAACTACAGGAGATTCTGTTACTATATTCGTTCAGGCAGACGGAAGTGTTAGTTGCGAAACTAGTGCTTTTGCACCAATAGATTTTGATGTATTCTGTGCAAGTAATGTAGGGTTTATAGAAGTTAACGCCTTTTTAGACCTTAATAACGATGGTGTTTTTAATGGTAATGACACACCTTTTAATAATGGTGTCTTTACTTATGAAGTAAATGATGATACTAACATTAACACAGTAACTTCAACTACAGGAAATTTTACAATAACTAATCAAGATAATGCTAATTTCTATGATATAACATTTGTAACAAATTCTGGATACGAAAACTGTTATGACATACCTACAGGGCTATTTGAGAATATTACAGTAACAGCTGGTAATACAACAATTGTAGATTTTCCTGTCACAGAAATTATGCAATGTGAAGATGTAGCAGTGTATTTAGTACCATCAATTCCGCCAAGACCAGGATTTTTATATTGGAACAATGTTGTAATAGAAAATTTAGGATCTTCAACAGTAACATCTGGTAGTGTAGAGTTTATGCATGACCCAATAGTAACCTTTGTAGAGGTATGGAATCCGCCAACAACAGGAACAATCACTTTAACAGCAACAGGTTTTATATATGATTTTGTTAACCTGCAACCAGGTGAGTCAATAAGCATGTATGCAGATATGACAGTTCCTGCCACAACAGCATTAGGTACAATGCTTACTAATACAATCACTTATTTATCTACTGCTAATGATGTGGTTGCAGATAATAATACTGCATCTGTAACCCAAGAGGTAATAGGATCTTATGATCCAAATGACATTATGGAATCTTATGGTCCAGAAATTGTTTACGACGACTTTATTACTACCAACGAGTATCTGTATTATACCATTCGTTTTCAAAATGTTGGAACAGCAGAAGCTATTAACGTGCGTATAGAAAACACATTAAATGGGTTGTTAGATAGTAATACAATGCAAATGTTAAAGTCTAGTCATGATGTTGTTACACATAGATTAGGTAATAAATTAACGTGGACGTTTGATAATATAAACCTTCCTGCAGAAGTACAAGATGAACGTGGAAGTAACGGTTTTGTGGTTTATAAAATCAAACCAGTTGCAGGCTATAACTTAGGAACTTTAATACCTAATACAGCCGAGATTTATTTCGATTTTAATGCACCAGTAATTACTAATACGTTTACTTCAACATTTGTAGAACCTGCGCTATCTGTTGACGAGTTTGGTCTTAATACTTTTAGTCTATATCCAAATCCAGCAAGTACAGATGTTAATATTCGTTTTAGTAACGCTTTACGCGGAAGCTTCGCCTTGACAGTTATAGATATTCAAGGTAAGCATGTGTTATCTACTACTGTAAACGCAGATGCAACCAATACTTTTAATGTAAGCGGTTTACAAAGCGGTATGTACTTTGTTAAGCTTAAAAACAGTAACACAGAACACATACATAAGCTAATTGTAAAATAACACTTCGACAAACTTATAGGGATAGAATAAATTTGAAAAGCTTCAGTTTAATAACTGAAGCTTTTTTTTGTAAAGAATTGTGATTAATTTCGACAAAGTTTAATATTCAAAAAAAACCACACTAAAAATGAAAAATGTATTGTACACACTAGTCTTAGGTCTAGTACTAATTTCTTGTAAAGAAGAAAAAAAAACAATAGAAGGCTATTCTGATGAAAAATTAGATGTAACCACCTCTATTTATCCAGCTAATATTGCCAAAGTATTTGATGCTCATGGAGGTGTTGATGTTTGGAATGCTATGCAATCTTTAGAGTTTACAATGAAAAAACCTGATGGGGATGAAGTAACCTTAACTAATCTAAAGTCTAGAGAATCGTTAATTAACATGCCAAATCATACTATTGGTTATGACGGAAAAATGGTTTGGTTAAATTCTAAAACAGAAGAAGCCTACAAAGGAAATCCAAAATTCTATTACAATCTAATGTTTTATTTCTATGCGATGCCTTTTATTTTGGCTGACGACGGGATTATTTATGAAAACGTAGAAGCGCTAACTTTTGATGGTGTAAAGTATCCAGGAATTAAAATTAGTTATGAAAGTGGAGTGGGAGAATCTCCAGAAGACGAGTATATTTTATACTACAATCCAGAAACTTATAAAATGGAATGGTTAGGTTATACAGTTACCTATTTTTCTAAAGAGAAAAGTAAAAAATGGTCTTTTATAAAGTATAGTAATTGGCAAACCGTAAAAGGTTTAGTATTACCAGAAACCTTAACTTGGTATAAAGTTGAAGATAATTTACCTGTAGAAGTCCGCAACGATTTAAAGTTTGCAGATATAAAACTATCCAAAACTAAAGCAAAAGCAAAACGATTTACAAAACCAGAAACTGGTAAAATAGCAGAATAAAAAAAAGCGACCATTTGGTCGCTTTTTTTATATATTATTGTCTTATAATTAGAGGGATTCTTTGTTGTGTATTAAAGAAGTTACCAGTAAACATAACCCGTTGTAATTCTAAATTTAGACTAGGTCTTGTATCTATTTTTAAATCGTCAAAAGACCGTCCAATATTTGCTACGTTTATAAGTAGTTGACCTTGTCTTATCTCATCAATACGCATCAATGTTAATGTCGTTTCATTTATGTTTTCACTAATAGTTTGCAGGTTGTTATAAATGGCGTCGAACCCTTTATAATTTTTAGTTGCAAGTAAAATTGAAGGCTTAGTGTCTTCATCTTCTATAATGATTTCTTGAGCCAATCCAAAATAACTTATTAAAGCAATGCAAATTGTAAAAAGAGGTTTCAAAATAAAGTTTTTTTTTAGCTATTAATTTACTGCTTGTGTTTAGCAGAATAGCGTTTGTATAATTCTGTTTGGTGTGTTTCTAAACTAATATCGCGACCTTGTACAAACGCTTTATTTAATTTGTTAGTTCGCATGTCTAAAGCATCACCTTTGCTAATAAAAAGGGTCGCATCTTTACCAACTTCTAAAGAACCTACTTTATCATCTACACCTAATATTTTTGCAGTATTTAAAGTAATCAAACTTAGTGCTTGAGCTTTAGATAATCCATGAGCAACAGTTGTACCTGCTAAAAACGGAAGGTTTCTAGTATTCATACGCTCCATATCTCCAGAGTTTTCTAAACCTACTAAAACACCAGCGTTAACTAATTGTGTTGCTAATTTATATGGTAAATCATAATCGTGATCGTCTCCATTTGGTCTTGAGTGTGGACGCTGTATTAAAACAGGAATATTATTTAGTTTAAGTAATTCGGTAACATTATTAGCTTCGTAACCACCAACGATAACTATGTTTTTAATGTTTTGTGCTTTCGCAAAATTAATAGCGTCTGTAATTCCTTTTTCATTATTAACATGCACAAATAATTTTCTAGAACCTTCAACTAAATTTTGTAACGCTTCAAAAGGCAAATCTTTAGGTGTTGTTTTATTAGCATTATAAGCTTTGCTTTGAGCAAAGTAGTTACTTAGCTCTTCAACTTGTTTGCTGTAGTCTTTATTTTCTTTTAAAACATTAGGTTCGCCTAACCACCAGCGTCCACGAGAGTACGCACGTGGCCAATTCATATGGACTCCGTCATTTTCTTTTATAATGGCATCTTCCCAGTTCCAAGCATCTAATTGTACAACACTAGAGGTTCCAGAAATACGTCCACCACGTGGTGTTATTTGCGCCATTAAAACACCGTTTGGACGCATAGATTCGACTACTTTAGATTCGGTATTATACGCAATAATACTTCGTATATGTGGATTCATTTCGCCAACTTCATCTTTATCATCACTTGCTCTAACAGCATCTACTTCTACTAAGCCTAATGTAGAATTTGGTGCAATAAAACCAGGATATACATGTTGTCCTTTAGCTTCAATAACAGTTCCTTTTCTTGCTATTTTATTAGTGGCACTTCCTACAAAAGTAAGCTTGCCATTTTCAAACATGATTAAGGCATTTTCAATAACTTCTCCATTTCCTAAATGTGCTGTTGCACCATCAATAGATATAGCATTAGATTGTTTTGGTGCTGGTGTTTGCTGTGCAAAACCAATTACCGAAACTAAAAGTGTTATGAATAATATATTTAGTTTTTTCATATTTAATATTTTTTTATTTCCGCGAAGGCTGAAATCTATTCTTAATTT
>JALZUT010000031.1 GCA_023300575.1 Olleya sp. | reverse complement strand
CCTAATGCCAACAAGTGACTATTGGTTTACGTTAGAGTATACAGAAATAAGCGATCCAACTAGTGCTAAAAAACAGTTTAAAGCACACTTTACACTGAAAAGATAGATCATAACAGTTTAATTATATAAAACGCCTGAATGAATATTCAGGCGTTTCTTGTTTATTTACTATATTATAAATTGGTTAAATTTGTTTTGATTAGAACAAAGAAAAAAATGAAACCAAAAAAAATAGTTAAAATATTTGCAGGTATAGTTGTCTTTTTTACGCTTCCAAGCTTGTTGTTTTTTGGTTATGTATATTTAAAATATAATGAAGATTTACCTGTTACTAAACACACAGAACAAGCAGATGAATTAGCCAGAAAAATGCTAACTGCTTTAAATATAGAAGCCTATGATGCTACAAATTATTTAGAATGGACTTTTAAACGTAGACATCATTTTAAATGGAATAAAAAAGAAAACACTTGCGAAGTCAACTGGAAAGAATATAAAGTAGATTTAGACTTAGACAATCCTTCTAAAAGTATAACCTATATTCATAATTTTAGAATAGAAAACGAAAAAAGCGTAGAGCTAATTGATACTGCTATTAAATACTTTAATAATGATTCTTTCTGGCTTGTATCGCCTTATAAAGTATTTGATAAAGGTGTAAAAAGAAGCATTATCAAGCAAGATAACAAAGACGCACTTTTAGTCACCTACTCTTCTGGTGGTAACACTCCTGGAGATTCTTACCTTTGGATTTTAGATGATAATCATAAACCTGTTAAATTTAAAATGTGGGTAGATGTTTTACCAATTGGAGGTTTAGAAGCCTCATGGTCAGACTGGAAAACTACAGAAAGTGGTGCAGAACTACCAACCCATCATAAGCTATTATTTATGGGATTAAATATGGGTGATGTAAAAGGAACAGAATAAAAGTAGGCAGTATTCAATCATCAATTGGTAGTAATACATAAACTACTTACTGAACACTGGTTACTGAACACTGGTTACTGAAAACAGAACACTATCTACTCTTCTGCCCAACAAATTGATGCTCTTTAGATTTAAATAGCACATTAAACGTAGTTAAACTTCCATAAATACGTGTAATATATTGTTGCAAATCTATTTTTTCTTGCTCTTCAAGATTGCTAGAGTTTACTTTTTGTTCCATAACGCGTAATCGGTCTCTAACCATTGTTATTTTATGAAAGAAATCTTCGATTTTTATTTCTTTACTTTTTAAATTTTCATCAGCTGGTTTTAATTCTAAAACACCACCTTTCCATTTATCAGCAATTGCAATGATTTCGGTAACATCACTGTATTTTTTTAGTATTCTAACTAAACTACTTTCGATATCAAAAAAACTAACAACATCTGCATCATGATCTGCTGCTTCAATAGTTTTAAAATCGTCATCTAACGGGATTGTTTCTAATCCGTTTTCAATAAACGTAACCCAATATTGGGTACTATCAACATTTGTAACGACTCCTTTTCCAAATTCGGGATGATCAATTCTTGAACTTATTCCTAGTATTTTCATATTTATTTCCCTTGAAAACGGGAATCTTTTTATTTATTACACACTCTTTATTTAAAGCTTGACTTCATTTTCAAATTTAAAAGAAAAAACAAAACCACTGAAACAATTTATTAGTTTTTTACTTTAAACCGAATTAAAAAATTAGTAAAATCCTAACTCATTCTGTTTTAAAATCATCTTCAAAACCATATCTTTACAACTTTGTCATTTTATGACAAATGCCTAATAAAGCTATGACTAAATACGAAGAAAGCATAGAGGTAAAAGGTGCTAGAGCACATAACCTTAAAAATATTGACGTTACCATTCCACGAGAAAAACTTGTTGTTATAACCGGTTTATCTGGTAGTGGAAAATCATCATTGGCTTTTAATACCATTTATGCCGAAGGACAACGTCGTTATATTGAAACATTTTCGGCTTATGCCAGACAATTTTTAGGTGGTTTAGAGCGTCCTGACGTAGATAAAATTGATGGCTTATCTCCTGTAATTGCAATAGAACAAAAGACGACTAGTAAATCGCCACGCTCTACAGTTGGTACTATTACTGAGATTTATGATTTTTTACGTCTATTTTTTGCTCGAGCAAGTGATGCTTACAGTTACAATACTGGCGAAAAAATGGTGAGTTACAGTGATGAGCAAATCAAAGAACTAATTACCAAAAGTTATAGTGGCAAACGCATTAATGTGTTGGCTCCTGTTGTACGATCTAGAAAAGGACATTATAGAGAATTGTTTGAGCAAATTGCTAAACAAGGATTTGTAAAAGTCCGTACAGATGGCGAAATCAAAGATTTAGTCAAAGGAATGAAGCTGGACCGTTACAAAATGCATGATATAGAAATTGTTATTGATAGACTAAAAATTGACACGACTATAGATAATGAAAAACGTCTTACAGAAACCATAAAAACAGCAATGTATCATGGTGACGATGTTATCATGGTTATTGATCAAGACACACAAGAAGCACGTTATTTTAGTCGGAGTTTAATGTGTCCAAGTTCTGGGATTTCGTATCCAAATCCAGAGCCAAACAATTTTTCGTTTAACTCTCCTAAAGGAGCTTGCGATACTTGTAATGGTATTGGCACCTTATATCAAGTCAACAAAAACAAGATAATTCCCGATGCCTCATTGTCTATAAAATCTGGAGCACTTGCACCTCATGGACCAGAAAAAAACAGTTGGATTTTTAAGCAGTTTGAAACCATAGCACAACGTTATAAATTTAAGCTTAGCGATCCTTATAAATCAATTCCAGAGGAAGCTAAACAGATGATTATGTTTGGTGGTAACGAGAAGTTTTCTATTGCTAGTAAGACTTTAGGTGTTACACGAGATTATAAAATAGATTTTGAAGGTGTTGCTAATTTTATTGAAAACCAATATAAAAACGCAGAATCCGCCTCTTTAAAACGTTGGGCTAAAGACTACATGGACAAGGTTAGTTGTCCAAAATGTGAAGGTTCAAAACTTAGAAAAGAATCTTTGTTTTTTAAAGTAGGCGGAAAAAACATAGCTGAATTAGCCAATATGGATATTAGTGATTTAGCAGTATGGTTTAAAAAACTATCCAAAGAAATCTCTAGAAAACAATTAAAAATTGCTGAAGAAATTATAAAAGAAATCAATACTAGACTTCAGTTTTTATTAGATGTTGGATTAGATTATTTAGCTTTAAACAGAAGCTCTAAATCCTTATCTGGTGGAGAAGCACAGCGTATTAGACTAGCAACTCAAATTGGTTCGCAATTAGTTGGTGTCTTGTATATTTTAGACGAACCCAGTATTGGCTTACACCAACGTGATAATGAAAAATTAATTAACAGTTTAGTGGCGCTTCGTGATATTGGTAATTCTGTTATTGTAGTCGAGCATGATAAAGACATGATAGAACATGCAGACCAAGTTATAGATATTGGTCCATTTGCTGGAAAACATGGTGGTGAAATAATTAGTCAAGGCACACCAAAACAACTTTTAAAAGAAAAAACATTAACTGCACAATACCTTAATGGTGAAAAGAAAATAGAAATACCCAAAACCCGTCGTAAAGGAAATGGAAATTTTATAGAGCTTAAAGGTTGTACAGGAAACAACTTAAAAAATGTATCAATCAAATTACCTTTAGGTAAAATGATTGGTATAACTGGTGTTTCTGGTAGTGGTAAATCAACATTAATTAACGAAACCCTCTACCCTATTTTAAATGCGCACTATTTTAACGGAGTAAAAAAACCAATGCCATACAAAAGCATAAAAGGTTTAGAGCATATCGATAAAGTAATAGAAATCAACCAATCACCAATTGGTCGTACACCAAGAAGTAATCCTGCAACTTATACTGGTACTTTTAGCGAAATCCGTAGTCTGTTTGCTCAGATTCCAGAAGCGATGATACGTGGTTACAAACCTGGACGTTTTAGCTTTAATGTTAAAGGTGGACGTTGCGAGACTTGTCAAGGTGGTGGTTTACGTGTTATAGAAATGAATTTTCTTCCAGATGTTTATGTAGAATGTGAAACCTGTCAAGGTAAGCGTTTTAATAGAGAGACATTAGAAATTAGATACAAAGGAAAAAGCATTAGCGACGTCCTAAATATGACGATTGATGAAGCGGTAGACTTTTTTGAAAACATACCTAAGATTTACAGAAAATTAAAAACTATTAAAGAGGTTGGGTTAGGATACATTACTTTGGGACAGCAAAGTACAACGCTTTCTGGTGGAGAAGCACAACGTATAAAACTGGCAACAGAATTAAGCAAGCGTGATACCGGAAACACAATTTATATTCTAGACGAACCCACAACAGGTCTTCATTTTGAAGACATTAGAGTCTTAATGCTAGTATTAAACAAACTAGTAGACAAAGGAAATACAATTTTAATTATCGAGCATAATTTAGATGTTATTAAAACCGTAGATTATATTATAGACATTGGTTATGAAGGCGGTAAAGGTGGTGGACAAGTCATTGTAGAAGGGACTCCAGAAGTAGTTGCTAAGCATAAAAAGAGCTACACTGCTCATTTTTTAAAGAAAGAACTTAAATAAAGTAAACAGTATAGAGTTGGCAGTAAGTAATATTTACTCAAATAAATAACAAATAGATTAACAGCAAACAACTAAAAGCTACAGGCAATAAGAAAAGCCTATAAAACAAATAAAAGAAATATAGATGAGAAAAGAACAACATCCAAAAGGTTGGAATGAGAAAAAAACAAACGATTCTTGGGCACTTTTTAAAATCATGGGAGAGTTTGTAAACGGATTTGAAAAAATGAGTGCAATTGGACCTTCGGTTTCTATATTTGGCTCTGCACGTACCAAACCAGATCATAAATATTATAAATTAGCAGTTGATGTTGCGACCAAGATTGTAGAATCTGGTTACGGAGTTATCACAGGTGGTGGACCAGGTATTATGGAAGCCGGAAATAAAGGTGCGCATTTAGCTGGCGGAACATCTGTTGGATTAAACATCGATTTACCTTTCGAACAACATGACAATCCATATATCGACTCTGATAAAAGTTTAGATTTTGACTACTTTTTTGTTAGAAAAGTAATGTTTGTAAAATACTCGCAAGGGTTTGTAGTAATGCCAGGAGGATTTGGGACTTTAGACGAGTTATTTGAAGCCATCACTTTAATTCAAACTAATAAGATAGATAAATTCCCGATAGTGCTTGTAGGTAAAGACTTTTGGTCTGGCTTAATGGATTGGGTAAAAGCAACATTATTAGATAAATTTGAAACTATTAGTGCAAAAGATTTAGATTTAATTCATTTGGTTGATACTGCAGAAGAAGTGGTAGATATCTTAGATAGTTTTTATAAAGAATATGGCTTAAGTCCTAACTTTTGATAAAAAAATTCCCTTTTGTTGAAAGCAAACATGAAAAAGAAACTATCTTTAATAGCTGTACTACTTAGTTTTAATAGTCTCTTCTGTCAAGAGGTCTTTAAAACTATGTTTTATAATGTACTTAATTTTCCGCTTCAAGAACCAGCAACCCAACGTTTAAATAACCTTGAAACTATCCTTTTAGATTATCAACCCGATTTATTTATGATTTGCGAACTTAATAATAGTTCTGGAGCTACTTCAATTTTAAATATGATGCAACAAGCCATTAACCCTAACTACCAAATGGCAAATTTTGTTTTAAACGGAAGTGATGACACTATTGGTAATCAAAATGATTTACAAAATTTAATTTATTTTGATAGCACAAAATTTAGTTTGGAAAGTCAAACAGAAGTAAATACTATTTTTAGAGATTTTAATCATTATGTATTAAAATTAAACACTGTAAATCAAGCTAGTAATCCGATAGAAATAAACATTATTGTATGTCACTTAAAAGCATCAAGTGGTACAGATAATCAGCAATTACGTTTACAAATGGCTCAGGATTTAACCAGTTATTTAGATGGTTTCTCTAGCACAGATTATTTTTTATTAGGTGGCGATTTAAATATCTACACCAACTCCGAGCCTGCTTTTCAAGAGTTGATTGACACCAATAACAACATCACATTTATAGATCCAGCAGATCGTATGGGAAGTTGGCATAATAATTCTAATTATCTAGATGTGTTTACACAATCTACAAGAACAACAACTTCTTTAGGTGGTTCTAATGGTGGTTTTGATGATCGGTTTGACTTTATAATGACAAGCGATAACTTACAAAACAATCCAGAATTAAAATATACCCCTAATAGTTATCAAGTTTGGGGAAATAATGGAGTAACAAGTTGTTACAATAGTGCAATTAATAGTAATGACTGCTCTGGATCGTTATTTAACACAACTATAAGAGAGGCTTTACACAATTTTAGTGATCATCTTCCCGTTACTTTACAAATAGAAACTAACGAAAGTTTTTTAAGTCTAGATACGTTTCAAGTGTCTCAATCTATTTTTGAAATTATTGGTAGTAATATCGTAAATTCTAAAATTGAATTAAAAATAACTAAACCACTACCTTTTACAACCAACTTAAATATATATAACACGCTAGGACAAGTAATGAAAAATACACCTTTAAATTCTGAAACTATTTTAATAGATATTTCATTTTTATCTGAAGGAATATATTACATTTCACTTCCTAAGATCAACGTTCAACCCTTAAAGTTTGTGAAAGTAAATTGAAATTAAATCATCTATTATTTACTTGTTTAATATTCTTTAATATTTCGGCTTTAAGTCAAAATAAGATGGAGATTACTGCTGATTTCAATACTGAAAACAACACCATATCTATTACTCAAAATATTAAGTATCAAAATACAAGTACTACAACTTTAAATTCTATTTATTTAAACGATTGGAGTAACAGTTACTCCTCTAAAACAACACCTTTAGCAGAGCGTTTTGCAGAAGAATTTAAAAATACTTTCCATTTTGCAAAAAGTGAAGATCGTGGTTTTACTGCCATAACGTCTATTAAGCAAAACAATGTAAATTTAAAGTATGAACGCTTAAAAACTAATCCAGATGTTATTAAAGTAAATATAAAAGCACCTTTAAAGCCTCAGGAATCTTACAACTTATCTTTAACCTATATCGTTCAAATACCAAATGATAAATTTACCCGATATGGTATAAATGATAAAGGCGATTATCATTTGCGTTTTTGGTACATAACACCTGCTGTTTTTGATGGAAAATGGCACTATTACAGTAATAAAGATTTAGACGATTTATATGTTGCACCTTCTTCATTAACTATAAATGCGACGTTTCCAGAAGGTTTGATACCGATTTCAGAATTAGACTTAGAAAACAGCATTACTAAAAAGAGTAAAACAACAGTGGTTTTTAATGGTGTAAACAGAATGAATTCTAAATTCTCGCTAATCAAAGAAAACGATTATAATACAGTTGAAACCGATTTTTTTAATGTACAATCTAACTTAAACACAGAAGGCTTAGAGGCAACAGAAGTAGCATTTACAACTGATAAAATAGCACAATACATTACCAATAATTTAGGTAAATATCCACATAAAAAAATAGTATTAAATTGGATAGATTATAGGAAAGACCCAATTTACGGACTTAATCTTTTACCTGATTTTATTAGACCGTTTGATGATACCTTTCAGTACGAAATTAAACTACTTAAAACAACGCTTAGGTCCTATTTAGAAAACACATTATTAATTAACCCAAGAGAAGAACAATGGTTGTTTGATGGTATTCAGATTTATTATTTAATGAAATATATTGAAGAATTTCATCCTAACCAAAAAATAGTAGGAAAGCTTGCAGATGTTTGGTGTCTTCGTGCTTTTCATGCTTCAGACTTAAAGTTTAACGACCAATATTCATTTCTGTACATGCACATGGCACGAACTAATATTGATCAACCATTGATAATGCCTAAAGATAGCTTATTAAAATTCAACAAAAATATTTCTAATAAATACAAAGCTGCAGTAGGCTTAAAGTACCTAAATGAATATGTTGGAGATGACATAGTAGATCAAACAATCAGCGAATTTACTAAACAAAACAGGTTAAAAGAAACAGATCCTAAAACTTTTGAAAGTCTTATAAAATCTAAAACAAACAAAGACATTAATTGGTTTTTTGAAGACTATTTAAAGACTAGTAAAAAAATAGATTATAAGATTAAAGGTGTTAAAAAAACTGAAGACTCTATAACCATAACGTTAAAGAATCTTAGAAACACAAATGCACCAATTCAGTTATTTACTTTAGAAAACGATTCGGTAACGTCTAAAAAATGGTTAGAAGGTTTTAAAGGTAACAAAACCATTACCATAGCAAATAAGGACACCGATAAACTAGCATTAAATTACGATCTTACTGTTCCGGAATTTAACCAACGTAATAATTACAAAAAGTTAAATGGTTTCTTTTTAACTAAACCTTTACAATTTAGGTTTTTTCAGGATATTGAAGACCCAAATTATAGTCAAGTATTTTTTATACCAGAATTTACTTATAATTTTTATGACGGGTTTACACCTGGTTTAAAACTATATAACAAAACATTATTAAGTAAAAGGTTTTTGTACAAAATTAGCCCAAAATACGGTACAAAAAGTAACGATCTTGTTGGTAGTACTTCAATAAGTTATAATGCCAGACCTGAAGACTCTGGCAATTTTAGAACCAGATACGGACTTTCTTTACGGACTTTTAACTATGCACCAGACTTAACTTACACCTCATTTACACCTTTTATAAATTACAGCTTTAGAGATCATAAAAACCTAAGAGATAACAAACGTAAATCATTATCTTTTAGATACGTAAACATTGACAGAGAAGTAGATCCAACAGGAGAATTTGAAACAGAAGGAGAACCGAAATATTCGGTATTTAATACTAGGTTTAGAATCGTTGATAATAATTTGAAAGATTTTAATTCTTTATCTACCGATTTACAATTAGCAAAAAACTTCGGTAAAGTATCTGCTACACTAGAATTTAGAAGTTTAAACGAACGTAACAAACAATTTAATCTTAGAGTGTTTTCTGGACTGTTTTTATATAATTCATCCTTTGAAGACTCAGACTTTTTTAGTTTTGCTTTAGACCGTCCAACAGACTATTTATTTGACTATAATTACTTAGGAAGAAGTGAAGAATCTGGTGTGTTAAGTCAGCAAATAATAATAGCCGAAGGTGGATTTAAATCTCAACTTAGTCAACCTTTTGCCAATCAATGGATAACAACCGTTAATAGTAGTGCAACAGTTTGGCGTTATATTATGCTGTATGGTGATGTTGGTATAGTTAAAAACAGAAGTAAAAGTCCAAAACTTGC
>JALZUT010000030.1 GCA_023300575.1 Olleya sp. | reverse complement strand
TTTACTTATATTTTTAACAATATGCTCACTTAACACCATGTTTGCTCAAAAAGAGTCCTCATTTAAAGATGGCGAATGGTTTAAATTTAAAATGAGCTACAGTGGTTGGATGAAAGCTGGTAACGCAACACTTCAAGTTAAAGAAACAACTTTGGATGGTAAACCTGTTTTTCATATAGTTGGAAAAGGATGGACAACAGGTATGATTAAATGGTTTTTTAAAGTAGAAGACCGTTATGAAACCTATTTTGATAAAGAAACAATATTACCATATAAGTTTATAAGAAAGATAGATGAAGGTGGTCACAAAAAAGATATAGTAATAGATTTTGATCAAGAAAATAAAAAAGCATTTGTACATAACAAAAAACGCAAAACAAAAAAGACACTAGATACAAAACCTAACGTGCAAGATATGGTGTCTACGTTTTACTACTTAAGAAGCGTAGTAGATACAGAGACTCTAAAAGAAGGTGATGAGATTAAGTTAGATATGTTTTTTGATGAAGAAAACTATGGATTTAAACTTAAATATCTTGGTAAAGAAATATTAGATACAAAATTTGGTAAAATTGAAACTTTAAAGTTTAGACCTTACGTAATGGCTGGTCGTGTATTTAAAGAAGAAGAAAGTTTAACACTTTGGGTATCTAACGATAAAAATAAAATACCTTTACGGATTAAAGCAGATTTAGCTGTAGGCTCTTTAAGAGCAGATTTAGAAGCTTTTAAAGGATTAAAGCATAACTTTAAATTTTTGTAGAAAACTAATTATAATGAGTATAGACCAAAAATTAACCAGCCAATTAGAAGATAAATACAACGCAATAGGCCAAAATGTAAACACACATTTAGAAGGGCTTTTACATAGTAAACCAATAGATTATTGGGATTATATCCAAACAGATGCACTCTTAAATCTTCAGGTACAACGCACAACTTTACCAGATGAGATGGTCTTTTTAATGTACCATCAAGTTAACGAGTTGTTGTTTAAAATGATACTATGGGAAATAGATCAAGTTGCTAAAGAAGAAAACATAACCGCCTCTTTTTTTGAAAACAAAATTATGCGTATTAGTCGCTACTTTGATGTATTAACGTCTTCCTTTAAAGTCATGAAAGACGGGATGGATGTTGCACAATACAATAAATTTAGACACTCACTAACACCTGCAAGTGGCTTTCAAAGTGCACAATACAGAAAAATAGAATTTGCGTCAACAGAACTTATCAACTTAATAGATAACCGTTTTAGAAAAACAATAGATAGAAATACGCCTTTTGATCATGCTTTCGAGCATTTATATTGGCAAGCAGCAGGAAAAGACTACAACACAGGAAAAAAAGGGTATACATTAACAGTATTTGAAGATAAATACAAAGACGAATTTATTAGATTTGCACAATTCTATAACACACACAACTTGTGGACAATCTTCAAAAGTTTACCACAAGAAGTTAAAGAAGATAAAGGTTTAGTAAAAGCAATGCGTCATTACGATTATACAGTAAACATTACTTGGGTAATGGCACATTATAACACAGCAAACCACTATTTAAATATAGGTGGTAAAACTGCAGAAGCAACAGGAGGAAGCGAATGGGTAAAATACATGCATCCAAAGTATCAACGACGAATATTTTTTCCAGATTTATGGACCGAACAAGAATTGCAAGATTGGGGAAAAAATGTATAATTCTATTAGTTCTTTTTGTTTCTATTTACAGTTGTAAAAAAGACGTTAGAGAAGCTATTCAAACAGCATCAATTATAGAGTCAGTATCGCTTTATGAGTTTGGTTTTAAACTTGACGATTTTGTTGTTAAACGTGATACCATAAAAAAAGGAGACAGTTTTGGTGAAATCCTTCAACGTCACGAGATAGACTATTCTAAGATTTTTAAAATCGCTCAAAAAACCAAAGATACCTTTGATATTAGACGTTTACAAGTCGGTAAACCTTATACATTACTGTGCTCTAACGATTCGCTTCAACAACCAAAATGTTTTATTTATCAACCAAATAAAACCGACTATGTAGTTATAAATTTTCAGGATTCTATTCACGCCTATTCTAGCTCAAAACCAATAAAATATGTCGAGAAAGAAGTTACAGGTGTTATAGAATCTAATATTTCTGAAGCACTAGCAAAACAAGGTAGAAGTGTACTTCTAGCTTATGAAATGAGTGACATTTACGCTTGGACAATAGACTTTTTTAGACTTCAAAAAAACGACAAATTTAAGGTTATATATACCGAAAAGTATATTGATGATACTATCTATGCAGGAATAGACAATATTAAAGCTGCTTATTTTGAACACAATAATGAACCTTTTTATGCTTTCGAGTTTGAAACAGATACAATTAAAGGATTAAAAGATTATTTTTCTGAAGATGCAAAAAATTTACGTCGCGCTTTCTTAAAAGCACCAGTTGATTATAAACGTATTTCTTCAAGATATAATTTAAATAGACGTATAGCCCTCTACGGGAACAGAAGAAGAGCACACAAAGGGACAGACTTTACAGCAAATGTTGGTACGCCAATTCGGGCAACAGCAAACGGGACGGTTATTCAATCTCGTTATAGTAAATCAGCTGGTAATTTGGTTGCGGTAAAGCATAACAGCACCTATACAACTAAATATTTTCATATGAAAAAAAGAAAATCTAAAGTTGGTGATTTTGTTAAGCAAGGAGATGTTATTGGCTGGGTTGGTATGACAGGTAACACTTCTGGTCCACATGTATGCTACCGTTTCTGGAAAAACGGAAAAGAAGTTGACCCCTTTAAACAAAAATTACCTGAAGCAGAACCAATTTCAGATAGCCTAAAAACTAAATATCTAGAATTTATTAAGCCTTTAAAAACACAATTAGACGGTATAGAATTTATACTTCCTATTGAAGAAGATCAGATTTTAGACATAGAATTAAATCAAGAAAACGAAATTACTTTTAACAAATAATGATTTTACCAAACATCAACCCTACCACAACTAAAGCTTGGCAAAAATTACAAGCTCATTTTGAAACTGTAAAAGAGTTGAAAATGAACCATTTATTTGCTAAAAACCCTAATAGAGCAAATCAATTTACTATTAAATGGGATGATTTTTATGTCGATTTTTCTAAAAATAGAATAACACCCGAAACTTTAGAACTGCTTATAGAGTTAGCCAAAGAAACTAAGCTAAAAGACGCAATAGAAGCGCAATATTCTGGAAAGGTTATTAATCAAACAGAAGGAAGAGCAGTTTTACATACAGCATTACGTGCTAAATCTAGCGATACTATTTTGGTAGATGGTAAAAATGTAATGCCAGAAGTAATTGCAGTTAAGCAAAAGATAGAAGCATTTTCTAACCAAGTAATTTCTGGTAAGAAAAAAGGGTATACAAACAAAGCATTTACAGATGTAGTCAATATTGGTATTGGAGGAAGCGATTTAGGACCAGCAATGGTTGTAGACAGTCTTCAGTATTACAAAAACCAATTAACAACTCACTTTGTAAGTAATGTAGATGGTGACCATGTAAATGAAGTCATAAAAAATCTAAATCCAGAGACTACATTATTTGTTATTGTATCTAAAACCTTTACAACTCAAGAAACCCTATCTAATGCAAACACTATTAGAGAATGGTTTTTAACGCATGGAAGTAAAGAGGACGTAGCAAAGCATTTTGTAGCAGTCTCTACAAATATTGAAAAAGTAAAAAACTTTGGTATTGACGAAAGCAATATTTTTCCGATGTGGAATTGGGTTGGTGGACGTTTTTCACTTTGGAGTGCAGTAGGTTTGACCATTAGTCTAGCAGTTGGGTATAAACATTTTGATGCGCTTTTAAGTGGTGCAAACAAAATGGATGTTCATTTTAAAAACGAAGATTTTGATAAGAATATTCCGGTTATATTAGCACTTTTAAGTGTTTGGTATAATAACTTTTTTAAAGCAGAAAGCGAAGCAATAATCCCATATACACAATACCTAACCCAATTTGCAACCTATTTGCAACAAGGTATTATGGAAAGTAACGGAAAAAGTGTTGATAGAAATGGAAACCGAGTAAACTATCAAACAGGAACTATCATTTGGGGAGAACCAGGTACAAACTCGCAACATGCTTTTTTTCAGCTTATTCATCAAGGAACAAAATTGATTCCTGCAGATTTTATTGGATTTGCTCAATCTTTACATGGTAATCAAGACCATCAAGACAAGTTAATGTCCAACTATTTTGCTCAAACAAAAGCCTTACTAAATGGTAAAACTAAAGAAGAGATTATAACAGAGTTTGAAGCAGTAAAGACTTCAGCAGAAAAAATAAAAATACTAACACCATTTAAAGTATTTGAAGGAAATAAACCTACAAATACAATCTTCATTAATAAATTAACACCAGAAAGTTTAGGAAAATTAATAGCGATGTACGAACACAAAATTTTTGTACAAGGTATTATTTGGAACATTTATAGCTATGACCAATTTGGTGTCGAGTTAGGAAAACAATTAGCCAATAATATTTTAGGCGAGTTTGACGATGTTGCTGTAAATGCTAATCATGATGTATCTACAGCTAATCTTTTAGAATTCTACAAGAAATTTAGACAATAATTGTTGAAAATTTTGTTTATACTTTATTTTAGTAAATATTTAAAAATCAGATAAGTATAACTAAATTTGCATATGCAAATATGTTAACCTTAAGTTAATATTATATGCTTATTATTAGTTGTACATTTGCAGAAATTTTAAACACCAACTCTTAAATTAATCAAATGAAAAACACAATTAAAGTTATGTTTTTTGTAGTATCACTTATGTGTTCTGCATTAACAATTGCTCAAAGTACTGTTTCTGGAACAGTCATGGATGCCGATTTAAATTCACCTTTACCAAGTGCAAATGTTGTTGAAAAAGGTACTATTAATGGTACTACTACAGATTTTGACGGTAATTTTACATTAACGACTCAATCAAATTCTGGAGTAATCGAGATTTCTTATATCGGTTATGCAAAAGTGTCTTTACCTTTTAATGGTAATGCAAGTTTAGGAAACGTATCAGTCTCTCCTGATAACTCTCTAGAAGAAGTAGTTATTATAGGTACAGGAGTAATTGATTTAGCAGAAGACAGAAAAACACCAGTTGCAGTATCTACTATTAGAGGTAGAGATATTCAATTAAAAGCTTCAGGAAATGTAGAGTTTGGTGAAGCAATGAAAAACACACCCTCTGTCTATGTTTCTAATCAAGCAGGTGGTTTTGGAGATAGTCAAATCTTTTTACGTGGTTTTGACCAAACTAACACCGCTTTTTTATTAAATGGACAGCCAATTAATGGTATGGAAGACGGGAGAATGTTTTGGTCTAACTGGTCTGGTATGAGTGATGTTGCAAGCACTGTTCAAATTCAAAGAGGATTAGGGTCTTCTAAACTAGCTATTTCTTCTGTTGGTGGTACAGTAAATATTGTATCAAAAACTACAGATAAAACCGAAGGTGGTTTTGTAAGATTTTTGGGAGGTAATGATAGTTATGCAAAAGGAACATTAAGTTACAATTCTGGTGTCAACGATAAAGGTTGGGCATATTCAGTATTGATAGATCATTGGCAAGCTCATAGAAAGTACTCTATTGGTACAGCAGGACAAGGTCAAAACTACATGTTCTCTGTTGGTTATAAGCCAAATGAGAAACATACATTTAATTTATTATTAACAGGTGCACCACAGTGGCACGATCAAAACTTTTCTGAAGATTTAGAGGTTTTTGAAACGTATGGTGAAAAAGCAAATGATAATTCTGGATTTTATCAAGGAGAACGTTTTTCTGAAAGACGTAACTACTACCACAAACCAGTTATGAATTTAAACTGGGATTTTAATATTAACGAAAAGACAGACCTTTCTACAGTACTATATGCATCATGGGGACGTGGTGGAGGAACTGGTAACTTAGGTAGAGGACGTCTTAGAAATATAGACACTGGTATTACTGGTTTAAACGAACAAGAAATTAATTTTGATGCTATAGAAGTTAATAATATAGCAACTGCTGATGCTAATGGAAATGGAAATTTTGGAGACTCTTATTTAAGAAGAGCTTCTGTTAATAATCATAACTGGTACGGTTTATTGTCTAATTTAAATTTTGAGGCTAATGAAAACTGGACATTTAATGTAGGTTTTGACACACGTTTATACAGAGGTGATCACTTTAGACAATTAATAGACAAATTTGGATTAAATGGTTATGTAGATAATTTTAGAACAGATCGTCCTGATGATTATGTAATTAGCGAAACATTTGATGCTAACCCTTGGTCATCTTTATTTAGTTTTGCTGATGAAGAACAAAGATATGATAGAGATTACTCAGAGAACATTAACTATTTAGGAGGTTTTGGTCAAGCAGAATACTCTAGTGGTGGGTTATCATTATTTGCTCAAGGAGCAGTGTCAACTCAATCTTACCAAAGAGAAGGTCGTTTAATTGGTACAGGTGATGGTTTAGGTAAATCTGATAAATTAAATAAAGTAGGTTACCAAGCTAAAGGAGGTATTGGTTACCAGATAGATGAAAATCATTCTTTTTTCGCTAACGCAGGATTCTTTTCTCGTCAGCCATTTTTAGATAATGTTTTTACTGATATTCGTTATTCTAATACTTTAGTAGAACCAGAAGTAGAAAATGAAGAAATTACAGGTTTAGAAGCAGGTTACCGTTTTAAAAGTAATAACGTTAAAGTTAACTTAGACGTTTACCATACAAAATGGGGAAATAGATTTTTAAGTTTTGGAACTAATCTACCTTTAGATGAGTTTGGTATCTACAGATTTAATGATGTAACTCAAATACACAATGGTGTTGAGTTTGATTTAGAATTCCGTCCAGATTCTAGAGCTTGGAGTTTTAAAGGATATGGATCTATTGGAAATTGGAAGTATGATAATGAAACACCTTTTAATCTTCAAAATGATGATACAGGAGAATTTGTTATTGAAAATGGGACATTAAATTTAACAGACGTTAAAGTTGGTAATGCACCTCAAACTTCTTTTGGTGTTGGTTTTATGGCTAAAATCACAAACGGACTTTCTGTAGATTTAGATTATAATATCTATACTGATTTATATGAGTTTGTAGATGTAGAACAAGCTATTACAGATGCTGTAGAAGGAAGAAACTTCCAATCGATTAGACTACCTGCTTACACATTAGCTGATGCTGGTGTAACGTATAACTTTGATTTAGGATCTAATAGAATGACTTTTAGAGCTAACGTTTACAATTTATTTAACGAAGCTTATATTAACCAAAGAGATGCATTTGGATATTTCTTAGGTATTGGAAGAACTTACAATGCTAGTATGCGTTATAACTTCTAATTATTAGAACAAAAAAATTAAAAACCGCTTCATCAACGAAGCGGTTTTTTTATATCATATAATTACTACCTTTGTGTAATTAATCAGTAAAAATAAATTATTATGCTTTCAACAGTAAAAATGTTACACTCATATTGGGCTTATTTAGTCTTTTTTATGATTGTAGTTGCAACCTTTAATGCGGTATATAAAACGTTTACTAAAAAAGAATATGAAGCCAGAGACTTTAGGATGGCGTTATTTACTTTAATAGTATCACACATTCAATTATTATTAGGAATAGTAGTTTGGTTTACATCAGATTATTTTGGAGAGATGAGCATGGGAGAGATTATGAAAAATTCAGCTATGCGCTCAAATGTAGTAGAGCATCCAATAGCTATGCTATTAGCAGTAGCATTAATAACAATTGGGTATTCTAAACATAAAAAGAAACTAACATCTGGAAAAAAACTAAAAACAATAGCTGTTTTTTACACCTTAGCTTTAATTTTAATATTGGCTAAAATACCTTGGAATACTTGGTTTTAACTAGTAGATAGTTTTGTTTAAAACTATTATAGAAACAAAAAAGGCGATTTGTGTAAAACAAGTCGCCTTTTTTGTTTTAAGTAATTAAAAACTAAAAATTACCTTTTATTCTTTTTTTCTCTGTTGTATTATCTTCTTTAACCTCTTTAATTAAGTAAATATAAACCGGAAAGTGATCACTATATCCACCAGTAAACCCACCATCAGCAAAGCTTCTAAAAGGATAGCCTTCCCAACGTCCTTTTTTATTTATTAAATAATTTTTATTAAAAATACCAGCCTTATAGTAAGTCCAATTAGTGTAATCTTTTTCTAATAAGGGTTTAGTTACCATAATCTGGTCAAACAAACTCCAAGAATCTCTATAACCACCAGTACCTAATCCTTTTTTGTACATATCTATAAAAGGGTTGTATATGCCTTTAAAATCTACTTTTTCTTTTTTACGCTGTGCTTTTAAAACATCTTTCACACTAGCGTTATTTGGGTTGTCATTTAAATCACCCATAGTAATAATCTTAGCATAAGGATCTATAGATTGTAAACTATCCATCAAACGTTTATTAAGCTTAGCTGCAGCAACACGTTTTGGTCTACTTCTAGATTCTCCTCCACGTCTTGATGGCCAATGGTTAACTATTACATGTACAGTTTCGCCATCTAATTGACCAGTCACTAATAATTGATCTCTGGTATTAATACGTTTACGCGAAGTGTCATCATATATTTTTAAAGCATGTGTGCTTTTAGAAACGACTTGAAATAATGATTTTTGGTATAATAAACCAACATCAATACCTCTGTTATCTGGTGATTCAAAATGAACAATACCATAGTCTTTACCTAGTAATAAAGGATCGTTTACTACATCTTCAAGTACGTTTACGTTTTCAATTTCGCAAACACCAACTAAAGCAGGTGTATTATTAGTTACTTCGCTACCAACATCTGCAATAACGCTTGCCATGTTATGTACTTTCTTTTTGTAAATCTCAACTCGATTTGCTTTAATTTCCATCATTGGACTAGCTTCATCGTTTTTAGTAACGTCATTTATGGTGTCAAATAAATTTTCAAGATTATAAAAAGCTATAGTATGTATTTTAAACCTCTTCTTTTCTTGTGCGTTTACACCTACAAATATTATTATTAATAGTGCTGTAATCCAGCGTTTTAGTTCTTTCATTTACTTTATGTGTTACATTTTTCTAATTTACAAAACTCTTGCCAAAAGTATATATTTATTATAAATAATGTAAATTTGTAAGGTTGAAATAGTGGTTATTTAATTCACTAACAATTTATTAATTATAAGTTATAGTATGAAAAAAAGTTTTTTATTTTTCTTATTAGGAATTTTCTCAACGTTTACAATATTTGCACAACAAACAATTGTAAAGGGTAGGGTAAAAGATGCAGTTACCAATGAGCCAATTTCGAATGTAACAGTAATTATTGAAGCCTCTAATTTGTCCACAAATACAGATTTTTTTGGACAATTTATGTTCAACGCAGGTATTCCGTTAGGAGAGCAAATCCTTAAAATTGAAGCATTAGATTATGGTACAAAGCGTTATCCTATAATTGTAAACGAAGGTCAAACTGTAGACATACAAGAGATGACTTTGACTTATAATGCAAACGATAAAAAGGAGTTGTATATTATTTCTATTTCAGACGACCAGTTAACTAGTGAAGATGACGGAATATCTAATAACGTCTCAGGTTTATTACAATCTTCTAGAGACGTCTTTTTAAATGCAGCAGCATTTGACTTTAGTGCCACCTTTTTTAGACCAAGAGGATTAGACAATGCCAATGGTAAGGTTTTAATTAATGGTCTAGAGATGAATAAGCAAGCTACCGGGAGACCACAATGGGGAAACTGGGGAGGAATTAATGATTTACAACGTAACCAAGAATTTTCTATGGGTATGTCTGCAAATGATTACAGCTTTGGTGATCTAGCAGGAACCAATAATATTATAATGAGAGCTTCTAAATACCGTGAAGGTGGACGTTTGTCTTTTGCTTCTGCAAGTAGAAGCTACCAAGGACGTTTAATGGCAAGTTATAGTTCTGGTTTATTAGAAAATGGTTGGGCTTATAGCTTATTAGCTTCTAGACGTTATGGAGACGAAGGATATGTAGAAGGTACATTATACGATGCAAATTCTTTTGTAGCTGCTGTAGAAAAACAAATAAACGATAAGCATAGCATTAACTTTACTTCTATCTATGCACAGAATAGAAGAGGAAGAGGTACTGCTTTAACCCAAGAGGTTTTTGATATAAAAGGTAGAGAATACAATCCTTTTTGGGGAGAATTAAATGGAGAAGTTAGAAATTCTAGAATTCGTAAAATTGAAGAGCCCATAATAATGTTAAATCATTATTGGACTATAAACAATAAAACATCAATTAATACTAATGCTAGTTACCAATTTGGTACATCTGGTAATACTAGAGTAGATAATGGAGGAACAAGATTAGTAACCTTCCAAGGTCAGGACAGTTATATTGGAGGCGCTCGTAATACAGATCCAACATATTACCAAAATTTACCAAGTTTCTTTTTAAATGTAGATGGTGGACCAACCGCTTTTAATTTTGAGCAAGCCTTTTTAGCACAACAAGATTTGGAAAACGATGGGCAATTTAATTGGAACGAGTTATACACAGCTAACGCAAATTCAGAAAATGCAATATATGCTATTCAAGAAGATAGAATAGATGATAACCAGTTGATGGCTAACATTATTTTTGATACAGAAATAGATGATAATATCCGTTTAAATGCTGCTGTTAATTATAGAAATTTACAAAGTGAAAATTTTGCAGAAGTATCAGATTTATTAGGAGGTACTACTTACTTAGATGTAGATTTCTTCTCGGATGAAGTCCTTCAATCTATAGATGGCTTTTTAACCTTAGCACAATCTGATATAAGAAACCCTAATAGAATTGTTAGAGAAGGAGACCGTTATAAGTATAACTATATAATTGATGCAAACGTGGTTAGTGGTTTTGCACAAGCTATATTTAAGTATAATAAAGTTGATTTTTATTTAGCAGGTAATGTATCTAGAACAGATTACCAAAGAGAAGGTTTGTATGAAAGTGGTTATTTTGAAGGCAATTCATTTGGAAAAGGAGAAAAAGTTGATTTTAATAACTTTGGAGCTAAAGCAGGAGCAACTTATAAAATATCTGGAAAACATCTACTAGATTTTAATGGATCATACACAACAAAAGCACCAAATATTAGAAATACATTTGCAAACGTTAGACAATCTAATATGGTCCTTCAAGATGTAGATAGCGAAAAAATTACAAGTGTAGATGCAAGTTATATATTTCGTTCACCAACAGTTAAAGCTAGACTAACAGGTTTTTACTCTAAGTTTGAAGATGCTACAGAAACAGGATTTTATTTTAGTGAAAATGTCGGTAATAATCTTGTGCAAGAAGCCATAACAGGTATAGAGACACGACGTATTGGTGGAGAGTTAGGTATAGAAGCGCAGGTTACACCTACCATTAAACTTAAAGGAGCTGCATCAGTAGGTCAATACACTTACAATAATAATCCTAACATCACTTTTTATAGTCAAGAGTTTGGAACAGGTACAGCTACTTTTGGAGATGGAACAACAAATCTTAAAGATATTCATGTAGCTGGTGGTCCAGAACGCGCGTTTCAATTAGGATTTGAATATCGTGATCCAAAGTATTGGAATATTGGTATCACTGCTAATCATTTTTCTAATGCTTATGTAGACGCTAGTGCAGCTAAAAGAAGCGCAGCTTTTGTAGCAGATCCCGAATTATTTACTGACACACAATTTCAAGACCAAACAGCTGGTGGTAATAATTACACATTAACTGATGGAGAGATTAATAATATAGATCCAACAATTGCTAGAGCATTATTACAACAAGAACAGTTTGACAGTTATATGTTAGTAAACGTAATTGGAGGTAAATCTTGGAAAGTAGAAAATTACTTTTTAGGTTTTTTTGCAACTATTAATAACGTTTTTAGTGAACAGTATCGTACAGGTGGTTTTGAGCAATCAAGACGTGTTGATTATAACAGTCAATTAGAAGAGCAAACAAATGCTAATGGACCTCTTTTTGGTAACCGTTACTTTTTTGGAAACGGAACAACTTATTATTTAAATGCTTACGTGAGATTTTAATATATTAAAAGAAAAAATAAAGGCAGAAAAAATGAAGAAATTTAATTTAAACCAAATAGCAGTCCTTTTAGTCGCTTTAGTTACACTAACAGGCTGTGTTCAAGATGATGATTTTGACGTTCCGACTGGCATTTCAGGAATTACAGAATATCCAGTAAGTGGTGCCGAATTTAATCCTATAAGTGCTGTATTAGGAAACTTTTTAAGTGGAACAGGAGATGCAATAACTTATGAAGAATCTGGTGTAGGTGTATCAGAAAAATATACAGAAGGTTATATTGTGTCAAGCGACGAAGGAGGTAATTTTTTTAAGGAGTTAATAATACAAGATAGTCCAGAAAACCCAACTGCAGCCATAGTTGTACAAGTGGATAAAAACCCATTATTTACACAGTACGAGTTTGGACGTAAAGTGTTTATTAAATTAAACGGTTTAAGTGTTGGCGAAAGTAATGGAGTGATACAATTAGGGCGTTTAGATGGTGGTCAAATATCAAGAATTGCACTTAACCAAGTGTCAGATTTTGTTCTAAGAACATCAGAAATTGGTGATATTGTAGCTAAAGAAGTTTCTATTTTAGATTTTAATAATGCTCTAGAAAGTCAATACATTAGGTTAACAGATGTGCAATTTAACAGAAACCTAATGGGTCTGTCATTTGCATCAGAAAGCAATGATGAGTTTGATGGAGAACGTCTTTTAGAAAATTGTGTGACAGGCGCTTCAGTTATTTTAAGTACTAGTACATTTTCAGACTTTAAAGGACTACTATTACCAGATAATAGAGGGTATATAGATTGTATATTAACTAGAGATTTCTTTGATGAGTTTTATACCGTTGTCATTAACACGCCAGAAGGTGTAAACTTTACTAATCCAGAACGTTGTGATCCAGTAGAACTAGATTGTGGTTTAGCCACTACAACAGGAACAAACAATTTGTTTAGTGATGATTTTGAGACCCAAAATACTAATTCATTAATATCAGGAAACGGTTGGACCAATTTTATTCAATCAGGTACAGAAGGATGGGAAGCCTATACGCAAACAGGAACAAACTCTTCTTTAGGTGTTTCTGCTAGAGTAAGACCTGCTAATTCAAATGATGCAAGCACTGTTGCTTGGTTAATAACACCAGCTATAGATTTAGACACAAATAATGGGGTAACACTTAACTTTCAAACTTCTAATAGTTTTGCAAATGGTAGTAATATGGAAGTCTTATTTTCTTCAGATTGGGATGGTGCTGAAGCAACTATAACATCTGCTACTTGGGGTGTTTTACCAGCTGCTTATATAGTACAAGATTCAGACTTCTTTGGTGATTGGTTTGATTCAGGAAACGTTGCCCTTTCTTGTGGTACTGGATCAATATATATTGCATTTAAGTACACAGGAAGCGGAGACCCTGATTTTGATGGTACTTATGAGTTAGATCAAATAAGTATTGACGCGTTATAATAAAACAAAAAAAAATAGTTAAAAACCTACTAGCTTATTCTAGTAGGTTTTTTACTTTTAGCCCATGACAACATTCGACCAATTTTTCTTTTCGGTTTTTACCACTTTTAAACCACGTTTTAAAAAAAAAGCTAATAGTATAGCCTTATTTTATATTTCGTTCTTACAAATAGCTGTTTTGTTTGTTCTAGGCGTTTTTTTTGCTACATTTTTAAGTCAGATGAATACGTCACTAATGACTAGTGATAATGCATGGTTACTATTTGTAGTGTCTGCTATTTTTATTCATTTTAAAAATTGGTTAAAGTATAATGGTAAAACCAGAAAGGTATTAAACGCAAAATTTAATAGAAGCAAAGCAAGTACACATCATATAGGATTACTTTTAGTCTTGCCTTTTGCCTGTATAATACTTGGTCTTATTTTGCTCAGAAGTTTTTAATTTCATTTTAATACAAATATACAACCCGCTACTATAGCGGGTTTTTTTGTTAATAGGATTAAACTTACAGGTTATCGACCCAAACACACCAGTTATAAAATAGGTGTATAAAAAAGGTTGATTACGTTAGATATTTGCACCATATCAATACTTCCAACCATTGGTAAATACAAAACTTATAAAAGAATGGTAACAAAACTAACACCTTCTTTATATAAAGATGTATAACTAAAATTAAAAATGTAAATCATGAAAAATGTATTAAAACTAGTATTAATCGCTATTGTATTTGCTTCGGTATTTACAAGTTTTGCGCAACAAGAGCAGCAGGAGGACGACCATAATTATTTTCAGTTGTCACCTAGAATTGGTTATGACTTCCCAAGTTATAACAACAACACACCTTTTATAGATTATAAAGGAGGATTAGACTTAGGACTATCTTTAGATTATTATTGGAGATGGTTTGGATTAGGTTTCGATTTTGACTACATAAAAAATAGTCCAGAGAGCACTTTTGCTACAGACAATTTATTTGATGTTTTTAACAGTCCAATTACAGCAACAAATTTAAGTGAGGACGGAATTACAAGAGTATTTTATGGTATTGGACCAAACGTACAGTTTAGAAGTGATTCTAGACGCTTTAAAACAGAAATTAATACACGTTTTGGGTTGGCTTCCATTTCTGGAGGACGTACCTTATTAGAAAATGCCAATCCAGGAAACGAGTTATTAAACTTTCATGCAGGATATAAAGATTCAGGCGTTTTTACTTTTAAAGGCCAAGTACGCTTTACTTACTTTATAAATGACAACTTTGGTATTAACGCTGGTGCATACTATATGCGTCATTTTGGAGTGCAAGAGTTAGTAGATCCAACACTTGGCATATCTGCAGCTTTCTATGACACAGTAGCTGTAACTGGTCCAGCAGGTCAACCAGGAACACGTTTAGAACAAAGTGGGTTTAATGTTAGAGAAGAAGCTTGCGATTGTGACATTTCATCAGTCGGACTGTTTGCAGGTGTTACATTTAAATTTAATAAAAAAGAAAAAGAAGAAGTATGCGAGGTTTGTGGCGACGATCACATGCCTAGATGTTGTGCCACTTGTGGTTGT
>JALZUT010000029.1 GCA_023300575.1 Olleya sp. | reverse complement strand
TAAATTTTAAATAATTCTTTAGTCAAAAGTTTTTCTTTTATTGTTATTTTTGCTTTTCAAATTATTACATAGATGAAGACAATTCAATTTAGAGAAGCTATTTGTGAAGCCATGAGCGAAGAAATGCGCAGAGATGAAAGCGTTTACTTAATGGGTGAGGAAGTAGCAGAATATAATGGAGCTTATAAAGCTTCTAAAGGTATGTTAGACGAGTTTGGTGCAAAACGTGTTATTGATACACCAATTGCCGAGCTTGGATTTGCAGGAATCGCAATTGGGTCTACAATGACTGGTAATAGACCAATTGTAGAGTATATGACATTTAATTTTTCTTTAGTTGGTATTGATCAAATTATCAATAATGCAGCAAAAATTAGGCAAATGTCTGGTGGGCAGTTTAAATGTCCAATCGTATTTAGAGGTCCTACAGGATCTGCTGGACAATTAGCAGCAACACACTCTCAAGCTTTTGAAAACTGGTTTGCCAACACACCAGGTTTAAAAGTAGTAGTGCCTTCTAATCCTTATGATGCAAAAGGCTTATTAAAATCTGCAATCCGTGATGATGATCCCGTAATTTTTATGGAATCAGAGCAAATGTATGGTGATAAAGGTGAAGTACCAGAAGGAGAATATGTAGTACCGATTGGTGTTGCAGAAATCAAAAGAGAAGGTACAGACGTAACTATCGTATCTTTTGGTAAAATCATAAAAGAAGCATACATCGCAGCAGACCAATTGGCTGAAGAAGGAATCTCTTGCGAGATTATAGATTTACGTACAGTACGTCCTTTAGACAAAGAAGCTATTTTAAAATCGGTTAAAAAAACAAACCGTTTAGTGGTTTTGGAAGAAGCTTGGCCTTTTGGAAACGTATCTACAGAAATAACATACATTGTACAGTCAGAAGCATTTGATTATTTAGATGCACCTGTAGTAAAAATTAATACTGCAGACACACCTGCACCTTATAGTCCTGTTTTATTAGCAGAATGGTTACCAGATCATAAATCGGTAATTAAGGCTGTTAAAAAAGTAATGTATAAGTAAAAATATATAGTATTTTCGATTTATAAACTTCATTAGCATGATTGTTGATGAAGTTTTTTGTTTCTAATACCTAAATATGAATAGTAAATTTTTTATTTTTCTTTTTTTCTTCGGTAGTCTTTACGCTATTGCTCAAACTAAAGTAAGTGGTTATGTTCATGATGAGAATAATCAACCAGTTCCGTTTGCAAACGTGGTGTTTAAAAATTCTTCGGTTGGTGTTATTACTAATGAAGACGGAAAATTTTACATGGAAGATGATAACACTTGGGATACATTAATTGTTTCTTTTGTTAGTTTTCAAACGGAAGAAATTCAGCTAAAACAAAAAGTAAACTACGATTTAAAAGTTGTTTTAAAAGAAGATATTGCAGCTTTAGATGAAGTTGTTCTAGTGTCCGGAAAACAATCCAAGAAAAATAATCCTGCAATTGATATTTTACGTAAAATTTGGGCAAATAAACGTAGTAACGGACTAAAGCAATACAAACAATACGAGTATGATAAATACGAAAAAGTAGAGTTTGACCTTAATACCATAGACAGTAGTTTAATGCAAAGCAAACTATTTAAAGGTATGGAGTTTGTCTTTGAGCAAGTAGATACATCAAACGTTACAGGAAAAACGTACTTACCAATGTTTATTAATGAGGCGGTAAGTAAAGTATATGGAGATAATGAGATTAATGAAAAACGCGAAACCTTAAAAGGAAACAAAAACTCTGGTTTTAGTAGTAATCAATTGATTATAGATTTTATTGATGATTTGTATTCCGATTATGACGTGTACGACAACTATCTTAAGTTTTTTGATAAAAGTTTTACTAGTCCATTATCCAGAACAGGAATCCAGACTTACAATTACGTTTTAGCAGACAGTAGTTTTATTGATAATAATTGGTGTTACAATATTATTTATTATCCAAGACGTAAAAACGAGTTAACTTTTAAAGGTGATTTTTGGGTAGCAGATACTACTTATGCTATTAAAAACATTAACCTCCAAGCCTCAAAAAGTGCTAATATAAATTGGGTAAAAGAAATTTATATCGAGCAAGAATTTGAAGTCCTTAACGACTCTGTCTTCTTAATTAAACGTGATTACTTTTTATCGGATTTTGCTTTTAATAAAAAAGAAAAATCAAAAGGAATTTATGGAAAACGAACCACGCTTTACGATAATTATCAATTTGATATTAAGAAAGATCCTAAGTTTTATAAAGAAAAAGTGTACAGTTTTGATGAGGATTTATACAATCAAGACGATACGTTTTGGGACGAAAATAGAATGGAAACCCTTAGTAAAGACGAAAAAGGTGTTTACGTCATGTTGGATTCTTTAAAGACGACACAAAAATTTAAACGTCTTTATAATATAGGAAGTATTTTGGGCTCTGGTTATATAGAACTCCCGAGGTTTAAGATGGATTTTGGGCCTATATTTTCAACCTTTGGTTATAATGAAGTAGAAGGTGTGCGTTTAAGAGCTGGTGGTCGTACCTATTTTGGACCTAATGATTTATGGAGATTAGAAGGTTATACCGCTTATGGATTTGATGATAATAAATTTAAATATGGTATTTCTGGTAAGTGGTTAGTAGATAAAAAATCACGTTTAATTATTTCTGGAGGAAATAGAAGAGATGTCGAGCAAATTGGTGCTAGTTTAACCACAAGTACAGATGTTTTAGGTCGAAGCTTAGCCAGCTCTTCAGTAGTAGGAACAGGAACAAACGATAAACTAACCAATATAAATTTAAGCACTTTGTCTATAGAAGCAGAGCTTGCTAGAAACTTTATTACACGCATTAGCGGAAGTTACAGAACCTTAGAGTCTGCATCACCAACCTTTAGTTTAGATTATTTTACTGATGCGACACAAACCACAACAGAGTCAGAAGTAAAACAATACGAAACGACCTTGTCGTTTTCTTATTTTCCTAATCGCGAGATGACAGGATTTGGTGTAGAGCGTCGTACTAAAAATGATGATTTTGCTAGGCTATTTGCCCAAATAGGAGTTGGTGATAAAAGCGTGTTAAATGGAGATTTTAATTACACAAAACTGCAATTTTCTTATACTCAACCTTGGTCTCTTGGTGGTTTTGGTAAATTGTATTCTACAATAGAAGCTGGTAAAACTTTTGGGCAAGTTCCTTTAGGTTTACTAAGTGTTGTGCCAGGAAACCAAAGTTATTTTTCTATTTATAATACGTTTTCTCAGTTGGATTTTTACGAGTTTGTATCTGACGAATACACAACCTTATATTTAGAGCATAACTTTAATGGACGTTTCTTTTCACGTATACCATTTCTTAAAAAATATAATTTACGTGCAATTGCAAGTCTTAGAGGTGTTATTGCAGATGTGTCACAAGAAAACAGAGATATTAATGCGTCTGGTTTAGTCTACAATGCACCAAGTTCAGAACCATATTACGAATATAGTATAGGTGTTGGTAATATTTTTAAAGTCTTTAGAATAGACTTTAATTTTAGAGGTAATTACCTAGATCCTATTACTAATCCAGATGCTAGAAGATTTGGTGTTACTGGTAGTTTTGGGTTTTATTTTTAGGAGGATATAAAGTAAAAGTGATTTATATTATTTCATGTTTTTTATTTGTGCCAACTTAAGTGATATAAAATATTTTAATGTCACAAGTATTCTATATCAGTCATTCTTAATTAAGTTATTCCTTTTGTCTGACAAATCCACAATACACCCTATAACTAAAACTCGTTTGTGTATATAATGAGTTTTAATAAACTACCTTTGAAACTGCTTTATTTTTCTATTACTATTTAGCCTTCTTTTACAAAGCTTTATTTTGATTAATAAAACCCTAGTTGTCACTTAATGTCTGTATACTAGCAAGTAACTATCTATTAGTAATCTTTCGCTTTGCTAAAGTCATTAGTCTGCAGTTCGTTTTTAAATCAAAACAATATGGCTTCATCAAACAAAGAAGACATTGGTAGTACAGCTCTATCTATTAATAAACAAGAACCTGTAATTCTAGAAAAGCAAGTATTGCTATTTGATAGAGCAACAGATTATAATCTCGAAATCAATACTTT
>JALZUT010000028.1 GCA_023300575.1 Olleya sp. | reverse complement strand
TTTAATAACTTATCATAAAAATTACGAAAACGAAAATCTTAGAGTAGACCAAATGGACTTGATAAGTGTTGATGTAAACCGAAATAAACTAGATGAAATTAGATTAACAGCAAAAGATAATAGTGTTATAACGTATGAAGTAGTTAGTACTCTTGATGGTAATATCATAAAAACAACTGAAAAAATTAGTTCGGAACACTCTTTCAATTCGGACACTCTATATACAAATGAATACACCTTAAAATTAAACAGTAAAAATAGAATTGACACATTAGATGTAAAACGTAGTTTTAAAGTTAGGCAATACTAAAAACCTGTTTATTTCATTATATGCTCCTAACGTAAAGAAACCATTAACTTTAAACTAGTTAAAAAACGGTGCAGAAAAGTAGCACTCAAGCAAAGACTAAAAGAAGAGATCAGAGCAAAACTAAAAAAGGATTTGATTAAAAACACGGTGCTTTACGTTTTAATATTAGGCATTATGTTATGCCTAATATATTATGTCATCCAAAATTAGATTAATAAAAAACACACTTAACTTAATACCACAAAAAAAGCTTCTCTTTTCAGAGAAGCTTTTTGCTTTTGGGTGGAAGACCGGATTCGAACCGGCGACCCTCGGTACCACAAACCGATGCTCTAACCAACTGAGCTACAACCACCATTTGGACGCATTTTTATAATGCGTGTGCAAAGGTATATTATTTAGTAGTTATTGCAAACGTTTTTATTATTTTTTTTACTTTAAATCAAAAAAACTAGCTACAGCAACATAACGCTCTGCTGTAAAGCCTTCTGCATATTCTACATTTATTAAACGCCCTAAATCTTTGGCTCTATAATTAATACTATCTATAAAGTTTTTACTGGTAATTGGTGTTTCTGGTTCTTTACTATTTGGATCAAAAAACTGTGTTTTATAAGCCAATACACTTTTGGTCTTAACGTCAATAAAATTAGATACATCCACAACAAAGTCTGGTTCTATATTTTTCCATTGTATGTAATGGTAGACTTGCTTTGGTCGCCACTTTTGTTGCGTCATACCTTCTACTTCGGTTTCAATCTTTATAAGTCCGCTTAAAAAGCAAGCATCGCTTACTAATTTACTTCCTTTTCCATGATCGATATGTCGGTCATCTATTGCATTACATAGTACAATCTCTGGTTGATATTTACGTATCATTTTAATGACTTCTAGCTGGTGCTTTTTATCATTGATAAAAAAACCATCTGCAAAACCAAGATTTTCTCTGTACGCAACACCCAAAATATCTTGTGCGTTTTTCGCTTCTTCTTTACGGGTTTGCGCTGTACCACGTGTACCTAATTCGCCTTTAGTTAAATCTACTATTGCAACCGTTTTACCATTTGCTACTTCTTTTGCTATGGTTGCGCCTGCTCCTAACTCTACATCATCAGGATGTGCACCAAATGCTAATATATCTACTTTCATATATTTAGTTATTATTCCAATCTTGTTGTTGGGTTTCGTTTAAAAACGTCCAAGCCACTACTCTACTTTTCTTATTACCAAGATTCATTTCTATTACTTTAACAGCTGTCGCACCTAATTTATCTAGCGATTTTTTCATGGACTTAATATTGTCTTTACTAGAGACTAAACTAGTGTACCAAAAGCATTGTTCTTTATACAGCGAGCTTTCGTATAAATACGTGTGTAAAAACGCTTTCTCGCCTCCTGTAAACCATAACTCGTGTGCTTGTCCAGCAAAATTCCTAATTACGGTGTCTGTTGCTTTTCCTAATCCTTTCAATTTTCTTGTTGTGGCTTCTAATGCCTCTTCTTCACTTTTAAAAAAAGGTGGATTACACATGGTTACTGCAAATTTATCGGTTTTGGTTAAAATACCTTTAAATATTTGAGCCGAATCCTTTTGTTGCCTAAACTGTATCTTAATCCTTAGATTGTTTTTATCTACAATGGTCTTTGCTAAATTTAAGGCTTTCTCATTAGTATCTACTGCTACAAAAGTCCAATCGTAAGCTGCATTACCCAATAAAGGATATATACAGCTTGCACCTGTACCAATGTCTAATGCTTTTATGTCTTTGGTTATATTTGACTTCTTTAATAAATCTGATAGGTGATGTATATAATCTACACGCCCAGGAATTGGAGGACATAAATAACTATCCGGAAACCCCCAATAGTCTACACCATAATACGCTTTTAATAACGCTGTATTCAACGCTTTTACCGCTTTAGGGTTGGCAAAATCTATAGTTTCGGTTTTGTGTTTATTGGTAAAAATATAGGGTTCTAATGTTGGATACGCTTTAGTAAGTGTATCAAAACTATAGTTGACTTTGTGTTTATTTCTTTTGTGCAATTGGGTTTATAATTTTGAAATTGCTTGCAGAATATCTGCTTTTAAATCTTTAGTCGCTTCTATGCCTACAGAAAAACGAATTAATCCATCCGCAATACCTAATTCGGCTCTTTGTTCTGGTGTTAATAAGGCATGTGATGTCTGTGTTGGACATAACATAGTACTTTCTATTCCTGCTAAACTCATAGAGGCTTTAATAAGCTGTAATGCTTTCTGAAATTGTTCTGCATCCAAACTATCTATCAACTCAAAAGATAGCATCGCTCCAAAACCTTTCATTTGCTTTTTTGCTAATGCATATTCTGGATTACTTTTTAAACCTGGATAATAGACTTTTTTGACAAATGTTTGTTGCGCTAACCATTTTGCCATTTTTTTTGCGTTTTTGGTTTGCGCCTTTACACGCAGTCCCATAGTCTTCATGCTTCGTTCTAACATCCAAACGGTAAAATCACTAAGACTTCCTCCATAATTTTTAGAGACATTCCAAATCTTGTCCATATGGTCTTTATTTCCTGCAACTGCGCCAGCACAAATATCACTATGTCCACCAAAGTATTTGGTAGCAGAATGCATGATTAAATCAATGCCAAATTGTGCTGGATTTTGATTTACTGGACTTGCAAAAGTATTATCAATACTAGTTACAATTCCTTTTTGCTTCCCTAATTTAGCAACAGCTTCAATATCTGTAATGGTTAACAAAGGATTTGAAGGTGTTTCTATATGAATTAACTTAGTATTAGGTTTAATTGCTGCTTCAAAGTCTTCAGCTTTATACCCATTAGTAAATGTAAATTCTATGTTTAGTTTAGGAAATTCTTCCCTTATAAAATTTGTAGTACCACCATACAAGGTGTTTTGCACAACAATATGATCTCCAGCTTTTAAAAAAGCTAAAAACATATGACTGATTGCTGCCATACCAGAACCAAAAATCATAGCGGTGTCTGTACCTTCTAAAGCAGCTATCTTTTTAGCTAAATATTCTTGATTTGGTGTGTTAAAATATCTTGGATAACGTTTAACATCTACATCCATAAACTGGTAAGAAGAAGCTAAATAAATTGGTGAAATTGCACCTTTAAATTGTTCGTCTGGCACCTCGCCAACATGTGCACATATTGTGTTTAATGAAAGGTTTTCTGGCTTCATTTTTAGTAGTGTTTTAGAAAATTCTAAATTACTAATTTATACACGAACTCAATCTATTTTAATAGTTAATTAAAAAAGGATAAAGGCTAATCATTAGGTGTTTGCAGTTTATTATCTTTTGCTAATTGTATAATTGCTTTTAGACGTTCTTTTCTTAGTTGTTTTTCGGATTTTTGTTTATTGATTTTTTTAGCCATTAGCTTAGAATGCTTGGCTTTATTCTTTGTGTTTTTTTGTCCTTTTGGCTTCGGCATTTTACTCCTTTTTTGACGCTTTTAATAATGCATTTTGTTCTTCCATTAAATCGGATAACTTTGACAAAAGCTCAATATCTTTTGGCGTTTTAACGGTTTTATCTTTAACATCTTGAGACTTATCTCTAAGTTTATTCATCGCTTTTACTACTAAAAAAATAGTTAAACCAACAATTAAAAAATCTAAGACGACTTCAAAAAACTCGCCATAATAGACTGCTACTTCTTGAATTGTAGTTTTGCCTTCAGCATTTAATAACGCTTCTCTTAATATAAGGCGTTTATTTTGAAAATTTAAACCATTTGTCATTAATGATAATGGTGGCATAAAAACCTTTTTAACCAGCACATCTATTACTTTATTAAATGAAGCGCCTATAATTATACCAATAGCCATATCCATCATATTGCCTTTTACAGCAAATTCTTTGAATTCTTTTATAAGTTTCATTTTAAAATTAAATTTTAATAAAGTGAAGTCAATAAAACAGTAACCTAATTGTATAGCTTACTAAAGCCTTGTTTTATTGTAAGCTCTAATCATAACAAAAGCCCATAGCAGTAC
>JALZUT010000027.1 GCA_023300575.1 Olleya sp. | reverse complement strand
GGACATATACGTAATAATTTATTAGGTTACAGTGTTGCTGAAATATTGAAAGCTTCAGGTAAAAAAGTATACAAAACACAGATTATAAATGATAGAGGAATCCACATTTGTAAAAGTATGTTGGCTTGGCAGCGATATGGCAATAGCGAAACACCAGAATCTACAGGATTAAAAGGAGATAAATTAGTTGGTAATTATTACGTTAAGTTTGATCAAGAATATAAAAAAGAAATAGCAGCATTAGTAGCAAGCGGTAAAACAGAAGATGAAGCTAAAAAGGAAGCGCCTATTATGGTTGAAGCCCAGCAAATGCTTCAAAAATGGGAAGCAGGAGATAAAGAAGTAGTTACGCTTTGGAAGACTATGAATGGTTGGGTGTATACTGGTTTTGATACTACATATAAAAACTTAGGTGTAGATTTTGATAACCTATATTATGAAAGTCAAACCTATTTATTAGGAAAAGAATTTATAGTCGAAGGATTAAAAACGGATGTCTTCTTTAAAAAAGAAGATGGTTCTGTTTGGTGCGATTTGACTGCAGATGGTTTAGACGAGAAAATCGTATTGCGTTCTGACGGAACAGCAGTTTACATGACTCAAGATATAGGTACAGCAATCCAACGTGTTAAAGATTATCCAGATGTTGGTGGTATGGTCTATACGGTTGGTAACGAGCAAGAGTACCATTTTCAAGTCCTGTTTTTAATTATTAAAAAATTAGGGTTTGATTGGGCTAAAAACCTATTTCATTTAAGTTACGGAATGGTAGATTTACCTTCAGGAAAAATGAAGAGTAGAGAAGGGACAGTTGTAGATGCAGACGATTTAATTGTCGAAATGGCTGACACAGCTCAAACCATATCTGAAGAATTAGGTAAGCTTGATGGTTATACAGATGACGAAAAGAAAGCACTTTACAAAACCATAGGTTTAGGTGCTTTAAAATATTATATATTAAAAGTAGACCCTAAAAAACGTATCCTTTTTGATCCTAAAGATTCTATAGATTTTCAAGGTAATACAGGTCCTTTTATACAATATACATATGCTAGAATCCAGTCTATTTTACGTAAAGCAAATCTAGATACTTCTATAATGTCTAGCGTAATCCAAACCGCAGAATTACAGGACAAAGAACGTGAGCTTATCAAACAACTGCAACTGTTTCCAGAAATAATACAGCAAGCAGCAAACCAACACAGTCCAGCTTTAATAGCTAATTATACTTACGATTTGGTTAAAGCTTTTAATAGCTTTTACCAAAATGTATCAATACTAGGCGCAGATAACCAAAACAAAATTGTGTTTAGAGTGCAGTTATCGCAATCTGTAGCAAATACTATTAAAAAGGCATTTGGTTTATTAGGTATTTCTGTACCAGAACGTATGTAACGTTATTCTATAATTATTTTTTTAGTAGCTGTACCAGTTTCCGTTTTAAACTTTATAAAATAGAGTCCTGTTTGTAGTTGTTGTCTTAAGTCTAGGGTAAAATTATTCTGTATATTTTGTTTTTCAATAGTTGTTATTTTTTTACCTTCAATAGTATAAACATCTAAAGTCATTGTATTGCCTTTAATAGCTTCTGTGTTAATAGTCATTTCTCCATTGTTAGGGTTTGGATGAATACTAATTGTAGCGCTTAGTGTTTCTTCTTCTATAGATAATGCAGGGTTTACTTGTACAAAAACTTTATAGCCATCACAGGCACCTAAAATTACATCCATAAGCCCATCATTATTAATGTCTATATAATCATGATCATAAGTTGATATATTCCACGCATTCATGGTTGCTCCATAAGGATGTATTATGTTACCACTATGTAGATTTTCATTCTCAAAAATGATAAATCGTCTATTTACTCCTGTTTCGCAAGGAGGTAAATCGGTGTCTACACTAGAAAGTCCGATGTCTAAATCACCATCACTATCTAGATCCACCATTTTTACATTACCACCAAAACCATCGGTTCTATTGGTTGCCATATTTTGTTGTGTTACTGTAACGCTTTGATCTATTGTAACGCTTGTAATTTTATCTACATAATCTGCAGCATCATCTACTAAATAAAAATCTAAAAAACCATTATTATTTAAATCTCCTGCTGTAAACATATAAGGGTTTGGACCAGGCATTTTAAACCAATTAGTAAATGTGCCATTTCCATTGTTATACAAAACTATTGTGCCTTTTGTGTTAAATGGAGCGATATCATTTAAGCCAAGATTTTTAATAATATCTAAGTCGTTGTCATTATCTATATCATGAAACTCTACACTAGTACCAAAACTAGATCGTCTTAAGTCTCCCATTCGTGTTTGGGTTTCTTCAGTAAAAACTCCTGTGCCATCATTTATTAGTAAGGCGTCTAAAGCGTTTCCTGAAAAACCATAATTTGTCATATACAAATCTGGATAATTGTTACCTGTTAAATCGCCACTCCATCCAGCACAAAACTGAATAGGACTAACTGTAATTGTTGGTAATCTGGTACTAGACTCATCTAAAAAGCCAATCCAATCTCCATTTGTGTCTTCACCTTGATTTATAAATAGTTTGGGTTGGTCATCAAAAGTGTTAATAACAAAAAGGTCTACCCAATTATCTTTATTAACATCAACACAAATAATATCTCTAGCGTCTGTAGCGTTCGAAAGAAATTCTGGAGCATAAACATCTGTTTTGTCTTCTAAAACACCATTATCATTCATAAATAAAACATCTGTTTTTCCTCCAGGAGTAGAAAAAGGTGTTTTTCTAACCACTACTAAATCTGTAAAACCATCATTATTAAAATCGCCAATTGCTAAATCTTTTTCTTGGTCATCAACGTTTGCGTTATTGGTATTGTCTGATATGTTTACAACGTTTATTCGTGTGCTAGTTTCATCTGTAAAATCTATCCATTGTGCTTGCATTTGAAAGCATAGTAAAGAGATTAAAACTGTTAAAAAGTAATTTATTTTCATATTAATGGTTCTAAATTTAGAAATAGATTAAGTATTAAGAAGCTTGGGGCATTCTTTTAATAAGAAGACTAAATTTAGTAAACTTAATTAAATCAAGTAGTTAAAAAACGAATTAATATTAAAACTTGTCACATTTAGTTAGTTTTAGTATCCTAATTTTTATCGTGATGTAACTAAAATTAATTGCTATTTTGGTTAAGCTTTACAACTCACTATTCAAAGCTTGATTAAACAAAAAAGTTACAAACTAATCTAAATAACGTCTTTTATTTTTTCTTTAGAATTAGGCCTATTATCTATAAATAATGAAGCTTTAGTAGTGATTCCTCTTTTTTAATTAAAAAATCATTGAGTTTAACTAAAACGCGAAGCAGTTTTAAAATTAAACAACATTACTCAAACTTAATATAATCAATCTCAATATCAAAAGAACCTGCTTTTTTATCACTAATAATCAGTGCAATGTTAAATACCTCTTCCAGCGCTTTAATTGGCATTTGGTCTCCTATTATTTCACTAATTTTATAATGTTTGAAGTCAGATAAGTTAATCGTTATTTTTTCCCAATCTGTAGTTTTGGGCGTAAAGGTATACTTGTAATATGGTATGTAATAACGTTGGCTGTTTTTTAAAGACAATCCAAATATCCTGTCTTTATTATTGCTTTTATAACGTAAAGTCATGGTTTTACAGTGTGTCAAAGCGCCTTCTGTAATTAAAGTACGCATACTAGCAAAACCACCATTATTCTCTAAGCTGACGTCTCCCTTAAATTGCACGCTATCATCTGTTAAAACTGCATTGGATTGCGACAGTCCACCCATAACTCCATCATTAACAATACGCCAAGTATCTCCATCTTTATTTGTGCCAAAATCAATGGTCAATCCTGTGTTTGTCGTCATAAATAGTAGTGTTATAATTAGTAAAAATTTCATTTACTAAAGATACACAATAACGTGCTGTTATATATTTACAAGAATGTTAATTGGGTTTTCGTACATTGTAAAAAGCTAATATATAAGAATTTTATTAACTTAAAACTTAGTATAAATACCAAAGCTTAAAGCTGCTTGTTTAGCAACATTGTTGCCTGAAAAAGCACCTCCAAAACTGGTAATAGCACCAGATTTATCAGTAAATTCAAAGATACCTTTTAAACCAAAAGCACCATATTCCTGATCGTTTACATACAAACCATTTAAAGTGTTTTGTATTGGTAATATAATATTACCATTATTTAAAGATTTTACAATGTCTATAAAACCAATAGCCCAAATACGTTTAGAGATTTTGTGTCCTACTTCTGACCCTAATCTAAAGTTAGAAGAATAATCATTGGTTCTAATATTAGCTCCAATAAAACCTTGGATATAGGTTTTTTCATAACTTCTTCCTGCTAAAAAAAGAGGCGTAAATGTATAGGCATCATAACCAGTTCTAATTCCAGAAATAGGAGTGTAGCTGCTAGTATTTGCTTCAATAGTAAACTGTCCAGAAAG
>JALZUT010000026.1 GCA_023300575.1 Olleya sp. | reverse complement strand
GGTATTGTAAATGCGTTGTATTAGCTACATTTTTTAGATCAGCTAATTGGATGTAACCAACAAACTCGCTTGCTGCTAATTTAATACCTAATAGTTGCCCCATTAGCATAACATCTTCTTTTGCTACACCAATTAACCACATTAAAGGCGCGAAAACTGTTCCTAGTATTGCTTCTAATGATAAAGCTTGATATGGCGAATTAGTAGTAACCCATTCATTTAATCCTCCAATAGTTCCTATCTTTAATAAACCATAATTTATCATAGCAATAAATGCAACAAAAACTAAAAGCATTGCGCCAACATTTGCAGCTAGTTTTAACCCTTCAGTTGTACCATTTGCAATAGCGTCTAAAAAATTAGAGCCAATTTTTTCTTGAGAGACGTTAACGTCTGTATTTACTTTTTCGGTTTGTGGATATAATATTTTTGAAATTACAATTGCACCGGGAGCTGCCATTACAGAAGCTGCTAGTAGATGTTTAGCATAAACTAATTTTAATGCTTCATCGTCACCACCAAGAAAACCAATATAAGCAGCTAAAACTGCACCAGCAACCGTTGCCATTCCTCCAATCATAACTAAAAGCATCTCGGATTTATTCATTTTTTCCAGATATGCTTTTATTAAAAGAGGTGCCTCGGTCTGTCCTAAAAAGATATTTCCGGCAACACTTAAACTTTCTGCTCCAGAAATGCCTAATAATTTAGTTAGTAACCATCCCATAGCCTGAACCAATTTTTGAATGATTCCTAAATAGAATAGTACTGAAGTTAATGCTGAAAAGAATAGGATGGTAGGAAGTACTTGGAACGCAAATATAAATCCATAAGATGTAACATCCATGAAGCCTCCAAAAAGAAACTCGCTACCAGCTTGTGTGAATCCTAATATTTTAATAAAAATTTTCCCTACGAATTCAAATATTGTTTTAATAAAACCAACTTTTAAAACTCCAATAGCGATAATTAATTGAAAAGCTAAACCAATACCTACTGTTTTCCAATTTACAGCGCGACGGTTACTACTAAATAAAAAGGAAATAAAAATTAGAGAAACCATTCCTAAAAGCCCACGCCATAAACTTCTAAAAGAAAGACCTTGACTAGGAATAATTTGGTTGGCTTCAGAAACTGCAATTTGATCAGTTGATTTTTCTATTACTTTGAAAGAATAAACAGCTTCTTTTTCTTTAAAAACTAAAGTAGAATCTGTAAGTGTTTCAATTTTAAATTTACGTATTGTGTCGTTAGGAGTTGTATAGTAAAAAAGTAAAAGTTTGTTTTGAAGTAAATAGTCTCCTTTTACTTTGAGCATGTTTTCATTTAAAAGCGATAAAGTAAATTCGCCTTTATAAAATTTCACATTTTCAAAGTTGTTATTAACTTCTACGCTTGTCCATTCTTTTTCAATACTCTGAGCAAAACTAGAAGTTAAACTCAAAAAAACTGCCACAAGAGAAAGTAGAATTTTTTTCATTTAAAAAGGGATTAACGTTTAGATATTTCGTCTCTTATTTTTGCTGCTTTTTCATAATCTTCATCATTTACAGCTTCATCTAAAAGGTCGTGAAGTTCTTCTATAGTTTTAACTTTGTAGTCGTCTTGAGTAGGCTCTATTTCTATTTCTTCATTTAAGATATTGTCAACCAAGATGCTATCTAGCTCTTCCTCTTTTGTAGGGTCAACTTTTAGATAGATACCAGCTTTATCTAGTATGTTTTTGTAAGTAAAAATTGGTGCTTGAAAACGCAGTGCCAATGCAATTGCATCACTGGTTCTAGCGTCAATAATTTCTTCAATTTTATCGCGTTCGCAAATCAAAGACGAGTAGAATACACCATCTACTAACTTATGAATAATAACTTGTTTTACCACAATATCAAAGCGGTCTGCAAAGTTTTTAAATAAATCGTGTGTAAGTGGTCTTGGTGGTCGGATTTCTTTTTCTAAAGCAATTGCAATAGATTGTGCTTCAAATGCTCCAATAACAATAGGTAGTTTTCTGTCACCATCAACCTCGTTTAAAATGAGCGCATAAGCACCATTTTGAGTTTGGCTATAAGAAATGCCTTTAATATTTAGTCTTACTAAACTCATAGTTTTAAAAAAACAAAGAACCGCTTAAATTAGGACTTTACCAAACTGATTTGTTCAGTTGTTGTTCACAATTTAAACAGTTCCAAATTATAGAACTTAAATTTATAAAAAATTAAGCGTTTGCTGTTTTAAAGGCTTTTAGTTTTTCGATTAGTTGTGGTACAACCTCAAAAGCATCACCAACAACTCCGTAATCTGCTGCTTTAAAGAAAGGTGCTTCTGGATCTGTGTTAATAACTACTTTTACTTTAGAAGCGCTAATACCTGCTAGATGCTGTATTGCTCCAGAGATACCAATTGCAATATAAAGGTTGGTTGCTACAGGTTTTCCTGTTTGTCCAACGTGCTCATCATGTGGTCTCCATCCTAAGTCAGATACTGGTTTAGAACATGCTGTTGCTGCACCTAATACGGTTGCTAACTCTTCAATCATTCCCCAATTTTCTGGTCCTTTCATTCCACGTCCTGCCGACACCACGACTTCTGCATCTGCAATAGTTACTTTATCTGTTGCTTTGTCAACCGACTCTACTGTAACCCCTAAACTTGGTAAGCTTGGCGAAAATAGTTCGGCAGAAGCGTTTGCGTTAGTTTCTACTAAACCAAAAGAGTTGTTTGATACACCTATAATTTTTATATCTGTATCTATAGTAGTGATATTAAAAGCTTTGTTTGTAAACGCAGTACGTTTTACTGTAAAAGGAGATATAGAAGTTGGCGTTTCCATAACATTAGAAGCATAACCTGCTTCTAAGCCAACAGATAAAATAGGAGCTAAATATTTGCTGTCTGCACTTTGGCTAACAATAACAATTTTTGCACTTTCATTTTTTGCAGCTTGCTCGATTACCGATGCATACCCTTTTGCATTAAATTTATTTAATGAAGCGTCTGAGATGTTTAACACTTTATCGACACCATATTTTCCTAATTCTGAAACATCATTTGCATTTACTGCAACAGCTGTAACAGTTGTTCCCATTTGGTCCGCAACTGCTTTTGCATAAGAAGCAACTTCAAAAGCTGCTTTTTTGAATGTTCCGTTTTCTGATTCTGTATATACTAAAACTGACATATTTTTTTGTTTTCCTATCCCAACCCTTTCTAAAGAAAAGGGCTAGAAATGTTAATGATATTCTTTTGTTTTTCAACTCAGTCCACCTCCTTTGGAGAGGTTAGGGGAGAATTTTATATTACTTTAGCTTCGTTATGTAATAAGTTTACTAACTCGTCTAAATTATCTGGGCTAACTAAAGTAACAGCACCTTTTGGTACTGGCTTTATAAACTTAATAGACGATGTTTCGACAGTTGCACCAGTTGGTTCTATAACATTTAAAGGTTTTTTACGTGCCATCATGATGCCTCTCATATTTGGTATACGTAAGTCACTTTCTTCAACTAATCCTTTTTGACCTCCAATTACTAGAGGTAAAGAAGTAGAAACCGTTTCTTTTCCACCATCAATTTCTCTAACAGCTTTAGCATTTGTACCCTCTAAATCTAAGCTAATACAATTAGTAACAAAGTTTGCTTCAACCATTTCGGCTAGCATACCAGGTACCATTCCACCATTATAATCAATAGACTCACGACCAGCAATTACTAAATCGTAACCACCATCTTTTACTACGTTTGCTAATTCTTTAGCCACTTGATAGCCATCTTTAGCTTCTGTGTTTACTCTAATAGCGTTATCTGCACCAATAGCTAATGCTTTTCTTAAAGTTGGTTCTGTTTCTGCTCCACCAACATTAACAACTGTTACAGAAGCACCTTGCTTTTCTTTAAACCACATAGCACGTGTTAAACCAAATTCGTCATTCGGATTAATAACAAATTGTACACCATTAGTGTCAAATTTAGAATCGTCATCTGTAAAATTAATTTTTGATGTCGTATCTGGTACATGACTAATACACACTAAGATTTTCATATTTAATTTATTTTTTTGATTTTGATTAAGATTAACGTAACAGCTATAACGTTTTAGTAGAGTTGCCTTTTAACCTTTTTTTA
>JALZUT010000025.1 GCA_023300575.1 Olleya sp. | reverse complement strand
ACTTCTAACTTCTAACTTCTAACTAAAAAATCAACCTTTTTGATTTTTCAACTTATCGCGTTGTACCTGCTCTATTGGTAAAATGTCTGTTTTTTTAAAGCTTAAAGCTTGGTGTACAGCACGCAAATCTCTTGACAATTTACGTAATCCCATTGGCTCTAATGATGCAGCATGATCGGTTCCTTTCCAAGTTCTGTCTAACGTGTAATGACGTTCTATAATATTTGCGCCTAAGGTAAAGGCTGCAACATCTACAGAGATCCCTAAATGGTGACCAGAAAAGCCAATATGCTTAACGTCGTTACCATATTTTTCGGTTAATAAATTAATATCCAGTAAACACACATCTTCAAAAGGTACAGGATAACCAGAGGTACAATTGTATAATACTAAATCTTTATTTCTGTTGTGTTTTTTAAAGAGTTGTACAAGGTCCTCTATTTCGTCTTTAGTAGTCATACCAGTCGAAATATGTATTTCGCCTTGATAGTTTTCGCATAACCACTCTAACATCTTAACATTGTTGTTACATGCAGATGGTATTTTGATAAATTTAGGATTTAAAGACGCTATTTCTTTTGCGGAAGTCACATCCCAAACAGAGGTTGAATAATCTATACCGATAGATTCGCAAAAATCTTTTAATTCTTGATGTTGGTCAACGTCAAACTCTAAATATTCACGGTGTGCACCATACGTATCTCCATAAGAATTAGAAGGATTTGGATGCGGACTGTTGTATTGTGCGTCAGTCAATAATTCTATATTATGACGCTTCTGAAACTTAACAGCATCTACGTTACAAAATATTTTAGCCATCTGAATCAATTCTTTGGCTATTTGCATATCACCTTTGTGGTTACAACCAATTTCGGCAATGATATAAGGTGTTTTATAAGTATCCATAAGTTTGGGACTAAAATCTTTTATTATAATTTTTTATAAACTGACAGGCTTCTCTAATCGCGCCATTTGCAGAGTCTTTAGATAAGACAACATCAGCATTCGTTTTTATTTCTACCATCGCATTATTTGGCGCTAAAGACCAACCAACACTAACAATATTTGCTAAATCATTAACATCATCTCCAACATAGGCCATATTACTTAATGTGACATTAAACTCTTTAGCTAGTTTATTTAGTAACGTAAATTTATCTTTTACACCTAAGTAGACGTGTTCTAGTTGCAGTTTTTGCATGCGTTTGGCTACCAATTCTGAGTGTTCTGAAGTCATAATCACCACCTCAACATCAAACTGACGTAAGATCTCTAACCCCATACCATCACGCATATCAAAACGTTTGGTATGCTCGCCATCTTTGGTATAGGTAATACTTCCATCTGTAAAAACACCATCTACATCTAGAATTAGATGTGTGATTTTTTTAGATGTTTTTTGACGTTTCTGACGTTCAATTAATAATTGCTCTACAACTATCCAATCGGTTTCGCTATCAATTTCATGCAAGCTGTCTTCTGGCATTTTTACAATACCTATATTATCTCCTAATCTGTTTTTATTATTTTGAAGCACTTCTTTTTTACAAGTATACACTGCACCATTTTCTATCAATAGACCATCAAAATCTTGACGTCTTGGTCTATTAAATGGGTCATAGTTTAGTGCTGTGCCATCATCTTTCCATAAAAAACGATGTGTATTTACTACTGTTAAAGCAGAATTTTTTCCGTTTTCTATCTCTTGTAAACAAGCATTTATATCTGTTTCAGTAGTAAAAGGTGAAGTGGCTTGTAATAAACAAAAGACCTCAAAATTATAATTGATTTTCTCTGCTAGTTCTAGCATAGCACTTTCTGTAGAAGCAGTATCTGTAGCACTTGCGTCGCTTCTTAATAATCCTTTTATCTTTGTGGTGTAGTGGTATTCTTTATTGATAAAATCGAGAATAGATTGGTCGTCTGTATAGACATAAACTTCATCTAAATTAGACCGAAAAGCTGCACCTAGAACCCATGTAAACAAAGGTCTTCCGACCATTTTACGTTTATTTTTACCAGGAATACCTTTTGAGCCTTTACGTAAAGGAATAAAACCGATTTTTTTCATATGTATTTCCTGTAAAAACAGGATTCTTTGATTTAACAACTATTTAACTCAAAACTTAAGGTTTCAAATTCTTGATTTACCGCTAAAATACACTTTTTTCGGATTAAAGTGTGTAAATTTCGGATAAAAGGTGTTTTGACTTATTTATTTTGATTAATAAAAGTACTTATTTCTGAAGTAAAAACTTCTGCTCCTTCTTTTGTTAAATGCGAAGCATCATAAAAATACTTTGTATTCTTATAAACCGTGTTTAAAGTATCATAAACAAATACCTTATTTTCAAGGCTAACGAGTTGATCAAAACGTTTTTTAAAACTATTATTAAAAACCTTAAAATTAGGAGGGAAAACAAAAATAAGATCAATATCGTGCGCTTTACAAATTAATTTAATGCTATTAAAAGCATCCACATAACTTTGCGTTTCAATAGACTTTGAATACTCCACCACTTCACAATCGTAAACCAAACCATCTTTAGGTATAAGTATTATAGGTCTGGAACCGCAAGACTCAAATGGATTTAACCCTGGTGACTTTACGGCTTTCATCCTAAACATAGAACCGTTAAGTCTTGCTAAATATAACACTTTAGACAAAACACTTCTTTCTCCTTGCGCTATCAATTGATTATTTATATAATCATACTTTGCTAATGGATATAAACGATCATTTCTAAAATGAAGTGTTGTCTCCTCGTTAAATTCATACGGATTATCAATAGCAATTATAACTTTTTTAGGTGTAGTATTAAATTTTAATAGTGTTTTTAGGACAAACTCCTGATATAAAATATTTGCTCCTTGATAAGATAAATTATAACTAGAATATCCTGTTTCACGCTCTAGTTGAGAAGCAATAATATTACCACTACCTCTTGATGAACCCAACACAAAAATGTCTTTATTCATATTACCTTCAAGAACATCTTCTAGTCGTTTATCATACTCTAATTCTGATGTTTTATTTAAAATAAAGTAAGCTCCTTTATCTATTATAAAGAAGATACTAGCAAACAACATTATATGTTTTAAAAACCGTTTCACTTTAAAACTGGAAGTAAATAAATTCTTGTTGTGTTTTACTAGTAAACACAAAGACTAACATAATTAACAGCATATAAAATGTCCATTTTATAAATCTAGATTGTTTTACAAACAAGGTCTCAATAGCATACTGTTGTCGCCTTCCAATCCACTCTAATACCAAAAACACAATAAGTAAAACCAAAAGATTTGTTGGTCGTATAGTTGGCATTGAAAAAAGACTGCTACTAAAAACACCTTTTAAATAAGAAAAAGCATGTGTCATCGATTCTGCTCTAAAAAATACCCAAGCTAAAACAGTAATACCAAAAGTAAATAGCATTGAAACCGCTTCTTTAATTGAAGGTAATACTGAATTTTGAGCAATTACGTCTAAGTTGTTTCTATTACGTTTAGCTAGTAATAGTGGTAAAAAATATAAGGCATTTAAAAATCCCCAAGCTATAAACGTCCAGTTGGCGCCATGCCAAAAACCACTAACTAAAAAGATAATAAAAGTGTTGCGTACTTTTGCCCAAGTACCTCCTCTACTTCCACCTAACGGTATGTATAAATAATCTCTAAACCAAGTAGATAAGGACATGTGCCAACGTCTCCAAAACTCTGCAATATCGCGTGAAAAATAAGGAAAGGCAAAGTTTTGTTTTAGATTAAAACCAAACAATCTTGACGTCCCAATTGCAATGTCAGAATACCCAGAAAAATCGCCATAAATCTGGAAGGTAAAAAACAAAGCACCTAT
>JALZUT010000024.1 GCA_023300575.1 Olleya sp. | reverse complement strand
TTTGATTTTTTTGACGGACTATTAGCTAGGAAATTAAACGTGCAATCAGAACTTGGTGTGCAGTTAGATAGCCTTGCAGATATGATTACTAGTGGATTAGTACCAGGAATTATTTTATACAAATTATTAGAATTAGCGTGTAATAGCAAAGCTTTGTCTGTTACTAAAGATTGGAATGATGTAATTAACTTTAATGGATTAGAAATTAATTTTCTGCCTCTAATTGGGCTTTTTGTAACCTTAGGATCTGCTTACAGATTGGCACGTTTTAATATAGACGAAGACCAGCAAAGTTATTTTAAAGGTTTACCAACACCAGCCAATACATTGCTTATAGTGTCTTTGCCTTTAATTTTAGAATTTCAGAATAACGATTTAATAAATAGCATCATTCTTAACAAATGGTTTTTAATAGCCTTGACCTTATTAAGTAGTTATTTATTAAATTCGTCAATAAAATTATTTGCCTTAAAATTTAAAGACTGGACATTTAAGCCTAATGCTGTGCGTTATATCTTTATTATTTTAAGTGTTGTGTTGCTAATAGTGTTACATTTTGCAGCTATCCCATTAATCATATTATTATATATTTTATTGTCTTTATTTAACAACATAAACTAATCCATTACCATGTTTGAAATTATTTTCACATTATTTATGCTTATCCTATTACAAGCTGTTTTAGGGTTTGATAACCTTTTATACATCTCTTTAGAATCCAAAAAAGCACCTGTAGAAGACCAAAAAAGAGTTAGGAAAACAGGTATTTTAATAGCTATTGTTTTAAGGATTGTGTTACTATTTGTATTGGTTAGAATTATTGGTTTTTTTCAAGAACCTTTTTCGTTTTTAACTGCAAAAATTGGAGATGTTGCCTCATTTGAATTTAATGGTCATAGTTTAATTGTACTTGCTGGAGGAGGTTTTATAATCTACACAGCTATTAAAGAAATTTGGCACATGATTGGTGCTCCAGACTTGGACCATGATCTAGAAGGTGGAAAAAGCAGAAAAACGTCTAATGCAGTCATTACAAGTATTGTGATTATGAATTTGGTATTTTCTTTCGATTCTATTTTAGCAGCAATTGGACTAACAAGTGATATCGAAAACGCGACAACCGCTTTTATTGTTATGGCAATAGCAATTGTTATTAGCGGATTGTTAATGTTGTTTTTAGCAGATAGAATCTCTGAATTTTTAGCTAAAAACAGGATGTACGAAGTATTGGGTTTATTTATCCTTTTTATAGTTGGTATCATGCTAATTACAGAAGGTGGACACCTGGCACACTTAAAGTTATTTGGTAACCCAATCGAGTCTATGAGTAAAACTACTTTCTATTTTGTAATCGGAATTTTAGTAATTGTAGATGTTGTACAAGGTCGTTATCAGAAAAAGATTTTGGCAGAACAGAAAACGCTGGTTAAGGATATCGGTAAAGAACCAAAAAAGGATGAAGCATAGATCTTTACTCTTTTTTATTTTAATTTGCTTCTTTTCTTGTAATAATAAAGTTAGTTCTGAGATTAGAAAAAATGAACGTGTTTTTAATTCATCTAGTTTATTTATGATGAATACAAAGAAATAAAACTTGATTCTTTATCAAGTTATGGGCATTTACTAAATAGAATTAATGAAATAATTTATAAAATTAAACCTTTTGATTTATGTCCAACATGGGATTATCGATTACGACAAGTCATATACATAAATACAGATTCAATATTCGTTAATCAACAATTAAAATATCCATTAGATAGTCTAAACTTAATTTTAGAAAAACATCTTAACAATACCATTAGGGATTTTAATTATGCTAAAAAGGATGAAATGAAATTTGTTCAAGTATTTATGGATAGCTCTAAAACTATAGATGAAACTAAAAAAAAGGTAGTAAAAATAATTTCATCTTATGATGATATTAAGAAAAAGTACGACTCAATTTCTTTTGGAGGAATATCTTTGAGAAAAAATGGTTTGATAAAAGTTATCCAACATAATTAGTTTCCGATATTTTTTCTAATACCTCAAAAAACACTCGAATTAACAATAAAATAAAGATTGAAGTAACACTTATTAAATACAGTCAACTGTATACAGAACAGAGAATACTAAAGACTATTCCCTAATCTTCTTCTTACGCAATTCAAAATTCTGACCTAAGTACACTTTACGTACCATTTCGTCATTAGCTAATTCTTCAGGCTCACCAGCTTTAAGGATGCTACCTTCAAACATTAAATACGTACGATCTGTAATGGCTAAGGTTTCTTGTACGTTGTGATCGGTAATTAAGATACCAATATTTTTTTTGGTTAATTTTGCCACAATACGTTGGATATCCTCTACTGCAACAGGATCAACACCTGCAAAGGGTTCGTCTAATAAAATAAAATTAGGATCTGTTGCTAAAGCACGTGCAATTTCTGTACGACGACGCTCTCCACCAGATAATAAATCACCTCTACTTTTTCTAATATGTTGTAGACTAAACTCATCAATTAACGACTCCATTTTATGAATCTGTTCCTTTTTGCTCAGCTTAGTCATTTGTAATACACTTAAAATATTGTCTTCAATACTTAGTTTTCTAAACACAGATGCTTCTTGTGCTAAGTACCCAATTCCGTTTTGTGCACGCTTGTACATTGGGTAATTAGTAATGTTAGTGTCGTCCAAAAAGATGTTTCCAGCATTTGGTTTTACTAAGCCTACTGTCATGTAAAAGGAAGTTGTTTTTCCAGCTCCATTAGGACCTAAAAGTCCAACAATTTCGCCTTGACTAACTTCAAGAGATACGTCTTTTACTACTTTTCGTCCGCTATAGGACTTCATTAAATGTTCGGCTCTAAGCTTCATTTTGTCAAATTAATTGCATTAAAAATAGTCATTTCAGTATAACTTTAAAATAAGCACTTCTTTTTTATAGAAAGTTTAACGGTGTTACTCTTGTGTTTCTAAAGCGTCCCAATACTCATAAGCACGTCTTAAGTGAGGGATTACAATAGTGCCACCAACTAAAGTTGCAATACTTAAAGCTTCCATAACTTGTGCTTTACTTAGTCCTTCTTTGTAACTAGATTCTAAATGGTACTTAACACAATCGTCACAACGTAACACAGCAGAAGCGACTAAACCTAGTAATTCTTTAGTTTTTACATCTAAAGCACCTTCGCTAAACGCGTTGGTGTCTAGATTAAAAATACGCTTAATTATTTTATTATTATCGCCAAGAATTTTATCATTCATCTTAGCACGATAGTCGTTAAAGTCTTTAACTTGATTTGTCATGTTTGTTTTGTTTTTTAAAGTCTTTTTTTACTACGATTCTAGCTATATGAATACTAATTTCATATAAAATTAATACAGGAATTGCTACTATAATTTGGCTTGCAACATCTGGAGGTGTGATTACTGCAGACAGTATTAGTACTATTACTAAAGCAAATTTACGGTACTTACGTAAAAAGGCTGGTGTAACTAATCCTATTTTTGCTAGAAAATAAATTAGTATTGGTAACTCAAATATAATTCCGGAAGCCAAAACTGCTGCTCTTACTAAACCAACATAAGACGAAATGTCTATCTCATTAGTAACCTCTGCACTTACAGAATAGGTTCCTAAAAAGTTAATAGATAAAGGCGTTATGATATAATAACCAAATAGTACACCCATAAAAAATAATAACGAGGAAATGACTATAAAACCAGTTGATGTTTTCTTTTCTTTAGTCGTTAAACCAGGACTAATAAATTTCCATAATTGATAGATTATATAAGGAAAAGCGACTATGAATCCTACATAAATTGACGTCCAGATATGTATAGAGAATTGTCCAGCCATTTCTCTGTTTTGGATAATAAAAGGAAAAGAATCTGCGCAAAAACTAACATCATCTACACCTATAAACTGAGACATCTCACACAACCATTGGTAGGTTGGAAATGTCATTTTTTGAGGTGAAAATAAGATTTGATCAAATATAAAACCAGGAAAAATAAAAGCAACTATTCCACAAATAACAACTGCCGAAACAATTCTAATTAAATGCCATCTTAAATCTTCAAGATGGTCTAAAAATGACATTTCGTTTACCTCTTTTTTTGCCATTATAAAATACCTTCTCTAATTAAATCGTGTAGGTGTACTACACCAGCATAATGCCCATCTTTTTCTACTAATAACTGTGATATACCATAAGTTTCTAACACTTCCATTGCATCAATCGCCATAGCATCTTCTTCAATGCGTTTTGGGTTAGCACTCATAATATCTTTTGCTGTTAATTTAGAAAAATTGTCTACTTTACTTAGCATACGACGTAAATCGCCATCAGTAATAATACCTACAATTTTGTTATTGTCGGTTACAGCAGTTATACCTAACATTTTTTCAGAGATTTCAACAATAACTTGTTTGATATTTGTGTCTAAAGCCACTTCTGGTTTTAAGTTTACAGAAGAAATATCATGTACTCTTAAATATAATTTTTTTCCTAAAGCACCACCTGGATGGTATTTTGCAAAATCTTTGCTAGAAAAGCCACGTAATTCTAGTAAACTCACAGCTAATGCATCACCTAAAACTAACTGTGCAGTTGTACTTGTTGTTGGTGCTAAATTATTAGGACACGCTTCTTTACTAACATAAGCATTTAATACATAGTCGGCTTGTTGCCCTAAAAACGAGTCTTTGTTACCCGTAATGGCAATCATTTTGTTTTTAGCATTTTTAATTAAAGGGACTAAAACTTTGATTTCTGGTGTATTTCCGCTTTTAGAAATACAAATTACAACATCATCTTCTAATATCAATCCCAAATCACCATGTATAGCATCTGCAGCGTGCATAAATACTGCAGGAGTACCTGTAGAATTTAATGTAGCTACAATCTTAGTAGCAATGATCGCACTTTTACCAATTCCGGTAATAATAACACGACCTTTAGAATTGTAAATCAATTCTACAGCTTCTGCAAAATCATTATTAATTAAACTAGAAAGGTTTAAAATAGCCTGTCCTTCAGCTTCAATAGTTTCTTTTGCACTATTAATTATAGAGGCTTTAGTTTTCAAAGTGTTTTATTTTTTTGGTTTGTAAAGAATTTACTATCTTTAGTCTTAATCTAAAAACTACATTTGTATTTAGATTTTTACAGCAACAAATTTAACGAAAAATTTAAGAGGGAAATTTAATTCTTCGTTTAAATATAATTTGACTGCTGTATCGTGTGTAAGTAAATAATTAATTTAATTCAATAAGTTATAATATTAGTGAAAAGTGAACTGCATTTAGCCCTAAAAAAATACTTTGGTTTTAGTGATTTTAAAGGATTACAAGAACCTGTAATGAACAGTATTTTAGATAAACAAAACACCTTTGTTATTATGCCAACTGGTGGTGGTAAAAGTCTATGTTACCAATTACCAGCTTTAATGCAAAAAGGTACTGCAATTGTAGTGTCGCCTTTAATTGCGTTAATGAAAAATCAAGTAGATGCCATTAGAGGTGTGTCTGATGAAATTGGAATTGCACATGTCTTAAATTCGTCTTTAAATAAAACAGAAGTTAAGCAAGTCAAAGAGGACATTACTAACGGAATTACAAAACTACTTTACGTCGCGCCAGAATCTTTAACTAAAGAAGAAAATGTTGAGTTTTTAAGGACTGTAACCATCTCTTTTATGGCTGTAGATGAAGCTCATTGTATTAGTGAATGGGGTCACGACTTTAGACCAGAATACCGAAACTTAAGATCTATAATAAAACGAATAGGAGAAAACATTCCTATTATTGGGTTGACAGCAACTGCAACTCCTAAAGTACAAGAAGATATATTGAAAAACTTAGGTATGAATGATGCCAATACATTTAAAGCATCATTTAATAGACCTAATTTATATTACGAAATACGTCCAAAAACTAAAACTGTAGATTCAGATATCATTCGATTTGTAAAACAAAACGAAGGAAAATCTGGAATTATCTACTGCTTAAGTAGAAAACGTGTTGAAGAATTAGCACAAGTCCTTCAAGTAAATGGTGTAAAAGCAGTGCCTTATCATGCTGGTTTAGACGCTAAAAAGAGATCTAAACATCAAGATATGTTCCTAATGGAAGATATTGATGTGGTAGTTGCTACTATTGCATTTGGAATGGGAATTGACAAACCTGATGTCCGTTTTGTTATTCATCATGACATACCAAAAAGTATAGAAAGTTACTATCAAGAAACAGGTCGTGCAGGTCGCGATGGAGGCGAAGGGCATTGTTTGGCTTACTATGCTTATAAAGATATAGAGAAGTTAGAAAAGTTTATGTCTGGTAAACCTGTTGCAGAGCAAGAGATTGGACATGCATTATTACAAGAAGTTGTTGCGTTTTGCGAAACTTCAATATCAAGACGTAAATTTATTCTACATTATTTTGGTGAAATATTCGACAATAAAACTGGAGATGGTGGCGAATTGGATGATAATATGCGTTTCCCAAAAGAAAAACAAGAAGCTAAAGCAGATGTTAAAATTGTTTTAGAGATTGTTAATGCAACAAATGAAAAATACAAAGCCAAAGAGTTAGTAAATGTTATAGTTGGTAAATCTAATGCTTTAATAAGCTCTCATAAAACAGATGCACAACCATTTTTTGGTGCAGGAAAAGACAAAGAGAACACATATTGGACTGCATTAACTAGACAGATTTTGGTAACTGGTATGCTTAAAAAGGACATCGAAACCTATGGTGTTATTAAAATAAATCAGTCTGGTTTGGATTATATACATAAACCAACCTCTTTTATGATGGCTAAAGACCACGATTTTAGTGACGCTACAGATAATACTATTATAAGTGCAAATAAAGGTGCTGGAGCAGTTCTAGACATAGCTTTAATGAATATGCTTAAAGACTTACGTAAAAGTAATGCTAAAAAATTAGGTGTACCACCATTTGTTATTTTTCAAGACCCTTCTTTAGAGGATATGGCTTTAAAATATCCTATTACTATAGAAGAGTTGTTTAATGTGCATGGTGTTGGAGAAGGTAAAGCCCGAAAATATGGAAAAGACTTTGTCCATTTAATTAATCAATATGTAGAGGATAACGATATTTTACGTCCTGATGATTTAGTAGTAAAATCTACAGGAAGCAATTCTGCTTTAAAACTTTATATTATTCAGAATGTAGATCGAAAATTACCACTTACAGATATTGCATCTGCTAAAGGAATGGAAATGCCAGCGTTTATAAAAGAAATGGAAGTTATTGTGTTTTCTGGTACTAAACTAAATATTAATTATTGGATTGATGATCTTTTAGATGAAGACCAGCAAGAAGAAATCCATGAGTACTTTATGGAGTCTGAAACCGATAAAATAGACGTTGCGATTGACGAATTTGATGGCGATTATGACGATGAAGAACTACGTTTGTATCGTATCAAATTTATTAGTGAAGTGGCTAATTAATTGAGAGTTGAGAGTTGAGAGGTGAGAGGTGAGAGGTGAGAGGTATTTAGAGTTGTAAAAAACAAATACTCTGTGAATCTCTGTGAATCTCTGTGAATCTCTGTGAATCTCTGTGAATCTAATCTCTGTGAAAATTCCTTAAAAACTCCGTCAAGTCTCGGTAAATATCTGTGTAGCAATAAAAGTTAAAAAGTAATCAAAACTAGCTTTGCGCCTTAGCTAGAAAAAATCACCATTGGGTTTTCAGAAGAAATATAAAACGTAATAAGCTATTCAATTTCTGAGTAATCAAAACCAACTTAGCGACTTTGCTAGACAAGAATGACTCAAGAAGTCATACTAATTTTACGCTTCATCCTTATAAGGCATAAATACCAACTCTTTCTTTTTTACTTTTACTGTCATTTTTTTAATTGTAGAACGCTTTATTTTTTCTACAGTTGCTTTTTCAATTTCAAAATCAATTCTGGTTACGTAACCATTAAAAACATCGGCTTTATCAGATTCAAATTCGTCCATATCAGACTTTAAATTTAAAGTATAGCCTTCGCCTTCAATTACAAGTGAAGCGCCAGTTTTGACTTTGACATCCAGCTTACCTATAATATAGGTTTGAAAATAGTAATAACCGCCAAGCTCATTATAACCTGCGTAAATAATATTGTTTTCAGATATTCCAAGCGGTTCATCTTCACTGTGTTTTAGGATGGTCTCTATAAAAGCGGTTGAGTCTGCTTCTTCATTTTTTTTATTACCACCAAACATCTTACTAAATACGCTCATTTTTTTCTAAATTTTGATCAAATCTAATAAATTTTGGTAGAATTGTATTGCTTAAAAAAATGATAAGGGTTAACTTATTACTTTTAACTTAGTTTCATATCTTTGCACCTCATTAAAAAACAATGTAATGCAAGACGGTTTATACGCAAAATTTAATACAACAAAAGGCGAAATATTAGTCGCTTTAGAATTTGAAAAAACACCAGGAACAGTAGGTAACTTTGTAGCTTTAGCAGAAGGAAACATGGAAAACGATGTGAAACCTCAAGGAACACCTTACTACGATGGATTAAAATTTCATAGAGTAATTCCAGATTTTATGGTTCAAGGTGGTTGCCCACAAGGATCAGGAACAGGAAATCCAGGTTATAAGTTTGATGACGAGTTTCATCCACAACTAAAACATGATGGACCAGGTGTTTTAAGTATGGCTAACTCTGGACCAGGTACAAACGGAAGTCAGTTTTTTATCACACACATCGCTACAGATTGGTTAGATGGTAATCATACTGTTTTTGGAAAAGTAACAGAAGGTCAAGCTAATGTAGATGCAATTGCACAAGGAGATCAAATAGATACTTTAGAGATTGTAAGAGTTGGTGCAGATGCAGAAGCATTTAATGCAATTGAAGCGTTTAGAACTTTTGAAGGTGCAAGAGAAAAACGTGTAACCGAAGAGCGTGAATCAAAACGTGCCGAGTTAGATAAACTAGCAGCCGGATTTGACGAAACAGAAAGTGGATTACGTTACCAAATCATCCAAAAAGGAACAGGTAAAAAAGCAGAAAAAGGAAACCAAGTATCCGTACATTATAAAGGACAATTAGCAGACGGAACTGTATTTGATAGTTCTTACAAGCGTAACCAACCTTTAGATTTTCAAGTAGGAGTAGGACAAGTTATTTCTGGTTGGGATGAAGGAATTCAGTTATTAAGCGTTGGCGATAAAGCCCGTTTTGTAATCCCTTCAGATTTAGGATATGGATCAAGAGGTGCTGGAGGAGCAATACCACCTGACGCTATACTTGTTTTTGATGTTGAGCTGGTTGCAGTAAACTAGCCCTTTAAAAATTAGTTATAAGTCAGTCTAAGCCTTTAGAAGACTATCAATTATAGTAAAAACGTCTACAAGCTAAGCTAGGCACTAAAATAAATTTAAACCTCAAAAGAGTTAATGCTTTTGAGGTTTTTTATGTCCACAATAAAAGATTTCATTTTAACCGAATACATTTCTATTTTTACTACATTTACTCGATGACAAACCAACAACTAGAGCAACTTAAATACCCAATAGGCAAATTTGATTGTCCTTCAACTATTACAGCTTCTACTATTGAAGCATGGATTTCTATTTTAGAACATTTTCCAAACCGAATAGAGCAGTTGGTTACTAATTTGTCAGATACCCAATTAGATACACCTTATAGAGAAGATGGTTGGACAGTTAGACAAGTGATCCATCATATTGCAGATAGCCATCATCATAGTTATAACCGTTTTAAATGGGCTGTAACAGAAGATAATCCACTTATAAAAGCCTATGACGAAAACGCATGTGCAAAACAACAGGATTATAAACAACCAATAGACAACTCTTTACTACACATAAAAGCAATACATGCTAAATTGGTGTATTTTGTAAAAGGGTTAAGTATGGATCAATTACAACGTACATTTATTCATCCAGAAGGAAACGAAACAGTAGCTTTAACCAAAAACCTTGGTGTTTACGCTTGGCACAGTAACCATCATTATGCACATATTGAAGCGTTGATTAAGC
>JALZUT010000023.1 GCA_023300575.1 Olleya sp. | reverse complement strand
CATGTTACGACTTTTACATATAGAATTTATAAAACTTTGGAACAACAGATCAAGTAAAATCTTGATTTTAGCCTATTTTATTTTACTAACCTCAATAGCATTAATTGCAGCAATAAAATTTGATATTGGACCAATAAAATTTCATCTAGCAGATCAAGGGATTTTTGATTTTCCTTATATCTGGCACTTCAATACTTTTGTTGCAGGAATGTTAAAATTTTTCTTGGCGATTGTTATTGTCTCAATGATGGCTAATGAATACAGCAATAAAACCATAAAACAAAACTTAATTGATGGCTTAAGTAAAAAAGAATTTATTACATCAAAATTTGTTACAGTTTCTGTATTTGCGTTACTATCAACAGTTTTTGTTTTTATTATTACATTAATTTTAGGTTTATCATTTTCTGATAATACAGAAGCTTACCATGTGTTTTCAGACACATCATATTTATTAGCTTTTTTCACAAAGCTATTAGGCTTCTTTTCTATCTGTCTGTTTTTAGGGATTTTAGTAAAACGTTCTGCATTTGCTTTAGGCTTTTTATTTGTTTGGTATGTCATAGAAAAAATTGCTTATGGGTTAATCCGTTGGAAAATAACTGCTACTGAGGAAAATTGGGAAAACATAACACGTTTTTTCCCTTTAGAGTCTATGTCTAATCTAATTAAAGAACCTGCAACAAGACTAGGTGCTGCTAAAGAATTAGCCAAACAAGTTGGTGAAGAATTTAGCTTTGACTACGCATTACATTGGTACGAAATTGCTATAGTATTAGCATGGACCGCTCTATTTATTTATTGGTCATATCTTTTATTAAAAAAGAGAGATTTATAATCTTAGTAATTTTTAACAAACTACATTTAATATTAAAAAAAAAATAGAATATCTTTACTAGCTATGCTAAAAAAGATAAAAAAAATAGTATTCCTATTAATTGGGTTTACTTACACTATAAGTAGTGCACAAAATGAAGCTGCCAATTGGTATTTTGGTGATAATGCAGGTATTAATTTTGACACTAACACTAATGCAATAACTACACTGCTTGATGGTCAATTAGCTACAGACGAAGGCTGTACAAGTATTTCTGACGGGAATGGTAACTTACTATTTTACACAGATGGTATAACAGTTTATAACCAAAACCACGCTATAATGGCTAATGGTAATAGTTTAGAAGGTGATCCATCCAGTACACAATCGGCTATTATAATACCTAAACCCGGAGATCCTAATATCTATTATATTTTTACACAAAGTACAACAAGTAATGGTGATGCTGATGAAGGCTTCAACTATTCAGAAGTTGATATAACTCTAAACGGTGGCTTGGGTGCAGTCACACTAAAAAATCAATTTTTACTTCATAGAGCATCAGAAAAATTAAGCGCAGTTTTAAAAGATTGTCAAACTCAAAACATATGGGTTATTACTTTTGCAGATGATGATGCGTTAACTAATCCTAATGCTGCTGATAATAACAATAATACTTTTTACGCTTTCGAGGTTTCTGCTACTGGTATCAATACAACTCCAGTAGTCTCTAATGTATCTATTACCATAGCCGAAAGAAGAGGTTATTTAAAATTATCTCCCGACGGAACTAAAATTGCTTGTGCTAACATTGCACAAGGTTTATATCTTTTAGATTTTGATACCGCTACAGGTATTGTTAGTAATCCAGAACAAGTCACTACTAATATAAATCCTCAAGGAAGACCACAATCGCCTTATGGCATAGAGTTTTCTCAAAATAATGAACTATTATACGTTACAACATTTTTTCAAACATCGGGAGCAGATTTTAATAATCCTGCTGCTCAATATGGCGCATTATTACAATATGATTTAACATCCGGAAACATTAATACTATTAATGCATCAGAGATAGTTTTAGATGAACGCGTAATGTACAGAAGCGCACTTCAATTAGCTCCAGATGGTAAAATGTATAGAACTTTAAGCGACACGCATTTTCAAGGTACTCCTTTTTTAAGTCTAATAGACAGTCCAAATACTTTAGGGCAAGGTGCAGGCTACCAACATGCGGTTATAGATTTAGGAGGACGCGATTCTAGACAAGGCTTACCGCCTTTTATAGCCTCATTTTTTTCAGAAAAAATTGATATTATACCAACAGATACCACTAACTCTGTTAATCTAGATCTTTGTGATGGAGAGGATTTTACACTTATTGCAGAAGATATTCCTGGTGCAACCTACACATGGACACAAGACGAAATGCCTATTTCTACACCAGCAATACCTAATGAATTATTAATAAATACTAATGGTAATTATGAGGTTTTAATAGAAATTAATAACAATGATTGCGAGACCAAAGAAGGACAAGCAATTGTGACTTATTTTACCGTTCCTGTAGCTACACAACCAAATAATATTGTAGTTTGTGATGATGATAATGACCTAGTATCTTCGTTTATGCTAATAGATCAAGATCCTGCTATTATTGATACACAAAACCCTTTGGATTTAAGCATTAACTACTATGCGTCACAACTAGATGCAGATTTAGATCAAAATCCATTATCATCACCTTATCAAAACACAAATCCGCAAGAAACAATCTATGTACGACTATCTAATTTCGGAAACTCTAATTGTTATGACACTACTAGTTTTGATATTGAAGTGTACAACACGCCAATTATTGGAGCCTTAACCGACTTTGTAGATTGTGATGATACAACAGATGGTAATGACATGAATGGTCAAACAACAATAGATTTATCGGCATACAACCTAGAAGTTTATAACGGACAAAACACTGTTTTATTCGATATTTCTTATCATAACTCTCAAAACGATGCAGATTTAAATACTAATCCACTACCATTAAATTACTACAATACAACACCAATTACAGAAACCATTTTTGTGCGTTTAGAAAACAGCAATAACTCAGATTGTTTTGTTGTAAACAGTTTTAATATAACTATAAATCCAGTACCAGAAGCTTTCGATACAGGCTTGTTACAATGTGATGAAGACGGTATTCCTGATGGCTTCACTTTATTTAATCTAAACGAAGCCATTAGCGAAATAACTAATAATGCACCAGATAGAACAGTAGATTTTTACGACACGTTTGCAGAAGCCCAAACCGAAACCAACCCTTTAAATGCAAATAATTACCCTAATGCTAATAATCCGCAAACAGTATATGCAGTTGTAACCGATACCTTAAGTAGTTGCTTTTCTATTTCAGAATTACTTTTAGAAGTAAGCACAACTAATATTAACGATTATGATGCACCAGATTTGTGTGACGAATTAGGGTCCGAAGATGGAATTGGAACATTTGATTTGGATAGTTTTTCACCAGACATATTAAACGGATTACCCGCAGGAATTACTATAAGCTATTATGATACTTTTGAGGATGCATTACTAGAACAAAATGCATTACCATCTGCTTACGACAACACCACACCTTACAATCAAATTATTTATGCCAGAGCAGAAAATGCTAACGCGTGTTTTGGTATAAATGAAGTCACCCTAACAGTAAACCCGTTACCGCAATTATCAGATGACGAAACACTATTATATTGTTTAAATGAATTTCCGACAACTATAGAGCTAACAGCTTCAGATCCTCTTAATAATACCTATTTTTATAATTGGTCAACAGGCGCAACTACAGCTACAATAGAAGTTAACACTGTAGGTACATATACCGTTACTGCTACAACAGTCCTAGGTTGTTCTAGAACTAAAACCATTACTATTGAACCCTCAAATATTGCAACTATAGAAGACATACAGGTTGTAGATGGAAGCCTAAATAATAATCAAGTTACTATCATTACTTCTGGTGAAGGTATTTATGAATATGAATTGATTGATGCAGAAGGACAATCCTCTGGTTTTCAAATTGAAAATGTGTTTACCAACGTTAAACCTGGTATTTATTCTGTAAATGTAAAAGATGTAAAAAACGATTGTGGAACTATTGACGATTTATTTTCTGTAATCGGCTTTCCTTTATTCTTTACACCTAACAATGATACTTATAATGATTATTGGCAAGTTTACGGAGTGTCAGAACAATTTCAACCTAACTCTGTAATTTATATATTTGATCGTTATGGCCAATTGTTAGCACAAATTAGCCCTTCTAGTAAAGGTTGGGATGGTACTTTTAATGGGCGACCATTACCAACAAGTGATTATTGGTTTGCAGTAACCCTAGAAGATGGTCGTATTTTTAAAAGTCATTTTACACTTAAACGCTAGTAATTGTTTATTTTTAAACAAATAACTAGTTAATATGAATCGCGTCTTATTTTTTTTTATTGGTTTAATATTAGTTTTTATCTCAAAAACTAATGCTCAAGACATTTCATTGTTTCAGCAATTTAATGGACGTTATGACTATTTGGCTATTGGTAACACTTTAAATCAAGCAGAAAACAACTTATCTCAAGCCTTTTGCGAGACACTTCCATCTTCTGATGCCACTTTAACCTTACCAACAAATACAACCGTTATAGCTGCTTATTTATTCTGGTCTGGATCTGGATCTGGTGATACAGAAGTCAATTTAAATACATTACCAATAACTGCTGAAGATACTTTTACCGTAGAATTTGATGCAGGTTTTAATGGTCTACTAACTTACTTTGCAAGCTATGCAGAAATAACTAATCAAATTATTACTGAAGGTAATGGTAATTATACATTTGAAGGTTTAGACATCTCTGATGTGCTAGCAAATACACCTGGTTATTGTAACAACAGAACCAACTATGCAGGATGGAGTATATATATTATTTATGAGGATGATACATTACCTTTAAACCAAGTAAACTTATTTTTAGGATTAGAAATCATAAACTCTACAGAACAGGAGAAAACTATTATTTTAGAAAATGTAAATGTCTTAGATAATAATAATGCAAAGATTGGTTTTCTGGCTTGGGAAGGAGATAATGCTCTAAATTTTGGTGAATCACTTTCTATAAACGGAAACATCCTTTCTAATCCACCTTTAAATCTTCCAAATAATGCTTTTAATGGCTCCAATAGTTTTACAAATGCTACCAATTTTTATAATGCAGACCTAGACGTTTATAACATTGAAAACAACATACAAATTGGTGATACACAAGTAGAAATAAGTCTTACTACAGGTGGTCTAGATATTAATGGTGTTTTTAGAGCAGATTTAATAATCATTAACAATATTATTACAGTTTTAAATAGTCAATTACCAGATGCTACAATTATAGTAAACACAGCAGAAAAAGCATGTGCTAATAGAGAAGTAACTATTGAATTTACCGTTTTAAACACTAATAGCACAGCAACCTTACCTGCTAATACACCAATTGCGTTTTACGTTGATGGTATTTTAATTGAGCAAAGTCAAACTACTAATGACATACCAATTGATGGACAAGAAACGTATCAAATTACAATAGAAATACCAGAAAATATTCCAGATGATTTTACTTTACAATTAGTAGTAGATGATGATGGAACAGGAACTGGTATTATAACAGAAACTACAGAAAACAACAACGATACTTTTGAAACCATACAGCTTATCCCATTACCACAAACCATAAGCTTAGCTCCTATTTTAAATTGCAACGAAGGTTTTAATACAGCTACTTATGACTTGACTGATGCTTTACTTCAAATTGATCAAACACAGTATTTAAACATTGATTTTTTTGAAACTCTAGAAGCAATTCTGACCAATACTCAAATTACAAACTCAACTAACTACCAATCAAACCTAACACCTCAAACTGTTTTTATTACTGCAGAAACAGATTTATGTTTTGACATCTTTCAATTTGAATTATTAACCGAGAATTGCCCACCTCATATTCCTCAAGGATTTTCGCCTAATAATGACAGTTTTAATGATTTTTTTAATATTCAAGGATTATATTCTGTCTTCGAAAATCATGAATTATTAATATACAACCGTTATGGGACTTTAATATTTGAAGGTGATGCTAATACAAAATGGTATGGTCAAATAAATGAAGGGTTGACTAATCAAAACAAAATAGTACCTGTAGGCACTTATTTTTATGTGCTAAATTTAAAAGATTCTAATTACAACGTCCAAACAGGATGGGTTTACGTAAATTATTAAAGAACACTTCCTTTTTAAGTAAGTTTTTTAGCTGTGATTATTTGCTTTTAGTCTATTAATTTATTATTATTGTGCTTTATAACGGTAAAATAAGTTTCTTATCGTGTCCCCCAAAACAAAACCAAAATGAGACTTAACCTACAAAATGCTCTTGTTGTTGTATTCTTTTTACTATCATTAGGTAGTTTTGCACAACAAATTTCTGTAAACGATTCTTTTACAGTCCAACAACTTGTCCAAAATAATTTAGTACAAGGCTGTGTTGAAATTTCAAATATCAACTCTGCTATAAACGGAAACGTAAATGGGTTTTCTAGCTTTGGTTATTTTGAAAACGCGAGTTCTAATTTTCCTTTTTCAAACGGAATTATGTTATCTACTGGTAATGCAAATTCGGTTGGAAACACATTAAATACAAATCCATTAAATGAAGGAACACCTACTTGGGGAACAGATCCAGACTTAGAAGCTGCTCTGGGGATAAACAATACTTTAAACGCAACTTCTATAGAATTCGATTTTATTTCAACCTCAAGTACGATTCAATTTAACTACATACTAGCATCAGAAGAATATTTTGCAGAATTTCCTTGCTTATATTCTGATGGATTTGCTTTTTTAATTCGTGAAGCAGGAAGTGATAATCCATATCAAAATATAGCAGTTATACCAGGAACAAACACACCTGTTAACACCAATACCTTACATGATGAAATTATAGGATTTTGTCCTGCAGAAAACGACACTTTCTTTGAAGGTTACAATCTTGGTGACACCAATTTTAATGGTCGTACAACAGTTTTAACTGCTGCTGCAAGCATAACACCTAATATACAATACAACATCAAACTTATAATTGCAGACCAAACAGATAGAAATTTTGATTCTGCTGTATTTATAGAAGGTAATAGCTTTACAGATAGTGTAAATCTAGGTGCAGATATTACAACTTGTAATGCATCTGTAACATTAGACGCAACTACAGACAACTCTCAAGCAATTTACACATGGTTACTTAATGATATAGAAATAAGTGGTCAAAACAATAGTACTTTATTTGTTGATGTTGAAGGGACTTATAAAGTTCAAATTACAGTGCCTTTAAATAACGACACTTGTACTTTTGAAGACAGCGTCAATGTTGCTTTAAATACAATTCAAAATGGACCTTCACCTTCTAATATAGAAGTTTGTGATGATGCCTCAAACAATGGTCAAGAGTCCTTTGATTTAAGTACTCAAACTAACCAAATTATTGCATTATTACCAAGTGCTACTTATGATATCACATATCATGCTTCACAAAATGAAGCTGAAAATGATCAAAACCCATTAAATAATAGTATAACTAGTGCAACTCCTAATCAACCAATATTTTACAATGCACAAGACACCACAACGGGTTGTATTTATATCGCAACATTTAATTTAATAATAAATGAATTTCCTATAATTACAAATCCTACTCCTCTAGTAGTATGCTCAAATGGAGATGCAACCGTAAATCTAAATGAAGCAAATGAGGAAATTACTAGTGGAAACGGAAACTATTTAGTAACCTACCATTTTAATCAAACAGATGCAGATAGTGGTGCAAACGCAATTTCTTCGCCTTATAGCCCAACAAATACAACAGAAACACTTTTTGTAAGTATACTAAATATTACAACTGGTTGTAGTACAACCTCTACTATTGATATTACTGTAAATTCTAATCCTAATATTAATCAAGACCAACAAGTATTAGATGCTTGCGAGCAAGATGGAGATGGTTTTGACACGTTTGATTTAACACAAAACATAGACGACGTACTTCAAGGATTAACTAACGTTACTATAACCTATCACTTAAATTTAGAAGATGCAAATCTTGGTATCAATCCAATTACAGATCCAACTAACTTTGCAAATACAGTTCAGGATATACAAGTTGTTTATATTAGAGTAGAAGATAATGCAACTGGTTGCTCATCTGTTTCTAGTTTAGAGTTACATACTTTCTTACTAGAAACAGGAACTGAAATAGACGACTATTTTGAATGTGATGATGCGTCAAATGATGGGATTGTAGATTTTAATTTAGAGGAAATAGGTATTCAAATTATAAATGATTTGGAAGATGTTACTATAGAATTTTACGAAACCGAAACCGATCAATTAAGTCAAACAAACCCAATTAATCAAAACTCTCTTTATGAAGTTACTAATACGCCTCATTTATTATATATTGTTTTAACAAGTCTAACCTGTAATTACAATTCGCAAATTAATTTAATTATTAATGACGGAATAGAAATTCAAGTCTTGACAACTCAAGACTATTGTGACAATGATGATGACGGATTTACCAGCATACAACTCGCTACTTTTGATGATTATGTTGCAACAGGAATAGACAATGCTACTATTAGTTATCATGAAACTGAAGCAGATGCAATAGCTGGGACAAATAGCTTACCTCCTTTTTATGATAATACAAGTAATCCTTTAACGGTTTATGTAAATGTTCAAAATAGTGAAGGGTGTGATGCAACTTCAGCATTAACAATACAAGTACTTCCTGCTCCAACAATTACGACACCTAATGACATCATAATTTGTGATAACGATCAAGACGGTTTTTCTATTATAGATTTAACAACTACTATTAATCAAATCGTTACAATTACTACAGATAGAGCTTTTAGTTTTCACACTACGCAATCGGATGCAGAAACTAATAACAACCCAATTACTAACCCGACAAATTATAATGCTGACACCCAAATGGTATTTTGTCGAGTAGAAAACACAATAACAAGTTGTTACGCAGTACAACCAATTGTAATTTACGTTAACACATTACCTGTTTTTGATACCATAAGCACTTTAATAAGTTGCGAAACAGATGGTAATCAAATTGGTGAATTTCTTTTTATTGAAAAAGACGCTGAAATTTTAAATGGTCAAACGGGTAAACAAGTGCGTTATTTCACCTCTCAATCTGATGCTAATTCTGGAAGTAATGCAATTAACAAAACGGCTGTTTTTGAAAACACAAGTAATCCGCAAACTGTGTATGTAAGAGTCCAAAATTTTACTGATGCAAATTGCTATGGCACCTCTTCATTTCAAATAGAAGTTGGGTCTAACCCGATTTATGATACGCCTTCAGATGTATTTAGCTGTGATGATGTTAGTAATGACGGTTTTAAAACTTTTGATTTAAATGAAATCACGACTACAATAACTCAAAATTCTCCAGAGACTTTAACAGTAACCTATCATTTAACAATAGAGGATGCAGAAGCACAAACTAATGCATTACCAACAACATTTACTAATACAGTAAACCCACAACAAATTTTTGTAACAGTAGATAATGGCACTTTTTGTAAAGGCATTGCGTCTTTCGAGTTTAATATTATTCAAGTGCCAGAAACCAATACAGCTAATGCTTTACAAGTTTGTGATGACAATACAGATGGCTTTGCTACATTCGATTTATCTATTTCAGAATTTGATGTCCTATCTGTAAGACAAGATAATACTGTAGTCCAATATTACACTTCTTCTTCAGATTTAGAATTAGGTAACAATGCAATAGCTAATCCTTATAGTTTTAATAACACATCAAATCCGCAAATAGTTTTCATTAAAGTATTAAATACAGTGTCTAATTGCTATGCCAAAATCCCTTTAGAATTAATAGTAGAAGTACCTCCTATTATTACTCCAAATGTAGTCAAAAACACCTGCGACGATAGCACTTTTATTTATGATTTAAATGAAGCTTTGCCAAATCTAATAGATATGACGCAAAGTACCGAAACTGTATTTTATACATCACAAAATGATGCAGAGCTGCAACAAAACCCATTAAATACAAATTACACTTACACTTTAGGAAGTAACACCATTTTTGTTAGAGCTTATTACCCAGGAAGTAGTTGTTTTAATATTGAATCTTTTATACTTCAAGTAAACGTATTACCAGTAGCAAACACAATCCAAGATTTACAACTTTGTGATGACGATTTTGATGGTCTACAGGTATTTGATTTAAGTCAGCAAACTGCAACTGTATTAGGTGGTCAAAACGGGTCCAATTTTACCGTGTCTTATTTTACAAGTCAAGATGACGCAACTAATAACCAAAATGCATTGACGGATTTAGTTATGATCTCAGAAACAAATACCTCTTATTTTATTAGAATAGAAAACAATACATCAGGATGTTTTACAACAACTAACTTTGACACCATTGTTAATCATAAACCAGAATTAGACATACCAGATCAAGTCTTATGTTTAGATAATTTACCGCTACTTGTTTCTGCCGAAACTAATGTTTCTACAGATACCTATTCTTGGTCAACAAATAGTACAAATAGTTATATAGAGATTACAGAAGTTGGCACCTATTCAGTAACCGTTACAACTCTATTTGGTTGCACTAATAATGTTACATTTACCGTTTCA
>JALZUT010000022.1 GCA_023300575.1 Olleya sp. | reverse complement strand
TAGCGCTCTCTTTTCTTTTATTAATTGTTGGCTGTAAAGAAGTTTCAAAAGAGGGAAGTAAAGATGTGAAAACTGAAAAAGAAACGACAATGACGTTTCAAAACAAAGGACACCAATTGGTTTACAATTTGGTTGAAAAAGTAGGTAATTATGACAAACTAAGATCTAAAAAAGATGTAGTTTACACTTATACTTATACAGTGCCTGATGGTAAAGCAGATGTTTCAACAGAAAAATACATTTTTGATGGTGAGTTATCTTATGGACAATACAAACAACACCAACGTACATTACCTGACTTAGCAGGTATAATGGAACAAAGCTATGATGGTAAAAACTATTGGTTGAAAGCAGACGGAAAACTAGTTAATGACACTGTCTCATTAAAAAGAGTCATGTTTAGCAGACCTACTAATTTTTATTGGTTTGCTATGTTTCAAAAGCTTTTAGATCCAGGTTTGAAGTACGACTATTTAGGCGAAAAACAACTGGATAACAAAAATTTTGAGGTTGTAAAAGTGTCTTTCGAATCTAAAAACGATAAACCTACAGATATTTACCAACTATACATTAATAAAGAAACAGGATTAGTAGATCAATTTCTATTTACTGTAGCAGATTTTGGTGTTATAGAAGAACCTTTACTAATGCAAATGAGTTATGAAAAAATAGATGGTTTTTTAATACCTACCAAACGTAAGTACAAAAAATCTACTTGGGAAGCAATAGTAACTAATGCACCTTGGATTACAGTAAATTGGTCCAATATTAAGTTTGATAATAACTTAAAAAAAGAAGCATTCAAAAAATAACTAGGTACAATAAACTCCGAAGTTAAAAAATAGCAGTTAAAACTAAATTAAAAGTTTCGTTTTTAACTGCTATTTTTGTTTTATTCAAAGACACACTATTTTCATTTAACAATAAATAATAACACATGAAAACTCTTTTACTTGTAATTGTTTTATTGATTTTTACACCAAAAGCGAAAAGTGTAGTTGGCATTTATCAATTACAAGATAGATGGAATAGCATCCATCTAGAAGTTAGCATGGATAAAACCTACAAATTTAAATCTCAAGGTGATAGTTGTTGGCTATGGGCAGACTTCTCAGGAAATTGGAAAATTGCTAATGATACTCTAATTCTAGAAAACAAGAATTCAATAGAAGTTGAAGTATATCAATTTTTGATCAAAAAAAACAAGCTAAGAGCCATTAATGCTGAATATATTATTGGAAGGAATAATAAATTAAAAAAACAGAAAAAGCGTCAACATTAAAAAACATTTCTGTCATTCCTTAGAAAGCTGGCATCCAAAATAAAAATCACCTTTAAAAAGATTTTTTTCTCAAAAGAAATTAATTTAACCAATCAACCCCTTAACCTCATCAAAATCTAATCCTCCATAATTACCACTACTCATGAGTAACAACGCTTTATTATCAAAATTTTGAGAGAATAAATAATTTTTAAAATCGTTTGGATTAGTGTAAATAATTAAGTCGTCACGCTCAAAAGCATTAGCTATTTGATCTTTGGTAACTTCTTCTAGTTTTTTAATTTCTACTGCATGTGGACTGTAAAACACCACAGCAACATCTGCTGCATCCAAAGCGCCTTTATATTCTTTTAAAAACTCTGCATTTAAGCTACTGTAAGTATGTAGTTCTAAACAGGCAACTAAAGTTCTATTTACATACTGTTCTTTTACTGCGCTGGTAGTGGCTTCTACTTTACTTGGCGAGTGTGCAAAATCTTTATAGGCAACGCTGGTTTTACTTTCGGCGATTTTCTCAAGACGTTTACTTGCGCCTTTAAAAGTGGCAATAGCTTCATAAAAATCGTCTTCGTCAATTCCCATGTGTTGACAAATCCACTTAGCGCCTGCAAGATTGTTTAAGTTATGCTTACCGAAGACTTCAATTGGCATTGGCCCTTCCGGTGTTTCAAGAAGCGTTTCGCCATTTTCAACCGTATAATCTGGTGTGTGATAGGCTATCTTACGTATTGGATTTAATGAGGCTTCCACTACTCGCTTTACCTCTGGATCTTCTTCATTATAATTAATACTTCCTCCTTTTACAATACTATCTACAAAAATGCTAAACTGCTCCACATAGTTTTCAAACGTAGGAAACACATTAATATGGTCCCAAGCTATTCCGCTTAATAACGCAATATTAGGTTTGTATAAATGAAATTTTGGTCGTCTATCTATAGGACTACTTAAATACTCGTCACCTTCTAAGATGATAAAATCGTTGTCATCAGTCAGTTTTACCATAACATCAAACCCTTCTAATTGAGCCCCAACCATATAATCTACCTCTTTCTCATGATAATGCATGACATGTAAAATCATAGAAGTAATCGTAGTCTTCCCATGACTTCCGCCAATAACAACTCTAGTTTTATGTTTAGATTGCTCGTATAAAAACTCTGGGTAACTGTATATTTTTAAACCTAATTCTTGTGCTTTTAGCAACTCAGGATTATCTGTTTTAGCATGCATACCTAAGACTATTGCATCTAAATTATCAGTAATTTTTTCTGGAAACCAACCAAATGCTTCTGGCAATAATCCTTTGATTGCTAAACGTGATTTTGAAGGTTCAAAAATGGTGTCATCGCTTCCTGTTACTTGATAATCTTTATTATGTAATGCTAATGCTAAGTTGTGCATCGCACTCCCACCAATAGCTATAAAATGTACATTCATATTATAATTTTGAAGATAAATCAAAGATAGTTTTTTTGCTACAAATTACGAACTATTTGAATTACTTACTCAAACTTAATTTTTACACAGAATTGCACAGAAATAAGGAGATACATAGAGGGTTTTCTTTAAGAATTATTATTAAATAAAAAAGTTCATTCTTTTGATAATCTTTCTGAGTATCTCTGAGAAACTCTGTGAAACAAATAAACTATTTTAAATTCATCTTAAACTCTTTAAACACCACAATTTTTGGCAACTCGACAATTGCTAAATCTATATACTTTAACGCACTTACAGTATCATTTTTATGGGTGTAGATTTGTGCTAATCTGTAATTTGCCCAAGCTTTTGGCACACCATCTTTAGCAGAATAATTATTAATATACGTTTTTAAACACTGTTCGCCTTTATTTAACTGCACATTATAATCTGCACAGACTTTACCTATTTGGTAATGCAAACTATTACGTTCATGCTTGATTTGTGCTGATTCAATATTAGCAACTGCTTTTTCTGGTTGCTTTTCTTTTTCATAAAGTGTAGTTAGCTTATTGTAACAAGTTAAAGAACCACCAACTTTAATAGCCTTTAAATAATAGTCCTCTGCTAATTCTGGCTCGTCATCATATTCATTAATGTAACCTTTTGCTAAATAACCATCTACTTTAGACAAGGCTTCTAATTGATTAGCATACTTTAAAGACGTGCTTTTACTTCCGCCAAGAAGACCAGGTAATTGCATGTACAACTCAACTAAAGCCCAACGTGTTTCGATGTGATTTGGATCTAACTCTGCTGCTTTTAAAAACGCCTCTTTTACGTCACCAATAATAGTTAACGCTTTAAATTTATTTACAGACAAGGCTTTCATCCCAAGTGCACCTCCTAATTTATAATGAAAATTTGCAGTATTTGGTTTAGCCTCTACTAATTTTTGATATTCTGTAGCAGCTTCATCCCATTTTTTTTGGTGTCCATAAGCATCACCTAGTAATTCTATTGCTAGTAAATTATTAGCATTATTAGTTACAAATGGTAATAATTCTTTTTCAGCTTTTGCAAATTCTTTTTTATCAATAAAAACCTTTCCTTTCTCGATAGAGGTTTGAGCCACTATCAAAACAGGAAATAATAATGTTAATAAAAAACACTTCATCTTAAAAGAATTAATGATTGCAAAAATAGTATTCTATTGGTATTGTTTTTGATTTAAATGAATTAAATATTACTTAACTTTAAAATTCTAACGTTTCACTCATTGAAACGCTTAGTTTACGCATTGGTGCTTTTAGCAATAAAAAAACTGAAGTACTTTGCTTAAAACTTATAAAATGAAGCAGATACATACCCTTTTAATGATTTTACTTTTTGCTACGTCTTACTCTCAAAACAACAACTATTCCAAACTTTGGAAACAGGTACAAACACATGAAATTAATGGTTTACCTAAAAGCGCACTTGATGTTGTTAAAATAATTGAGGCTAAAGCAATAGCAGACAACAATAACGACCAACGTATTAAAACATTGCTCTTTAAAGGTAAATTTGCTTTGATTTTAGAGGAAGATGCGCAGCTAAATGTAATTAAATCTTTTAAAGATGAAATTAAAAAAACCAAAGCACCTACTAAAAATGTGCTAGAAAATATTTTAGCAAAACTGTACTGGCAATACTTTCAGCAAAACAGATATAAGTTTTATAACCGTACAAAAACTAACCAAAAAGCAGACCTAACCGATTTTAGAACTTGGGATTTAGAAACCCTTTTTGCCGAAATTAAATTACACTACGACAATTCGCTACAAAACGGATTACTATTACAACAAACGTCCACTAACGTTTTTTCTGCTATCATAACCAAAGGAAAAGATGCCGAAAAATACCGTCCAACCTTATTCGATTTTTTAAGCCATAATGCATTAGAATTTTATAAAACTTCAGAAAATAGCATCACGCAACCTGCTTACAAATTTACTATTGATACGCCAGAATTATTAAGTGCATCTAGTCCATTTTCAGATTTCAAAATCACATCAAAAGATTCTACTTC
>JALZUT010000021.1 GCA_023300575.1 Olleya sp. | reverse complement strand
GTAAAAGATTTTTTGTATTCTGGTATGGAAAATACAAGTTGCACTATTTTTAGTGACGACTTTATGATTGACCAGACCAGTTTTATAGACAAAAACTATGTAAATGTCAATGCGCACGAGTTGGCACATCAATGGTTTGGCGATTTGGTTACCGAAACCTCAGGAACTCATCATTGGTTACAAGAAGGCTTTGCAACGTATTATGCTTTATTAGCAGAACGCGATATTTTTGGAGACGATTACTATTACAATACTTTGTATGAGTATGCAAAAGAACTAATCAAGCAAGAGCAAGCAGGAGACGCAACCACTTTATTAGACCCTAAAGCAAGTAGTACAACCTTTTATAAAAAAGGCGCTTGGGCATTACATGTTTTAAAGGAAAAAATAGGCGAGCAGGCTTTTAAAAAAGGGGTGAAGCAGTATTTAGACAAACATGCATTTAAAAATGTAGAAACTGAAGATTTTATATCTGAAGTTGAAAAAACATCAGGAAAAGACTTAAGTAGCTTTGAAACCGAATGGTTAACTTCTAAAGCCTTACCATTAGCAAAAATGAGAGCTTCATTAAATAAAAATGAAAGCATTGCTTTTTTAGAAACCATAGAAGATGCAGATTATCTAAGTTATAGAACAGACGATAATGGTTATGTACCTTCAAGTTTGGTTACCGCTTTACCTAAAGGTTATTATACCCAAAGGCTTGCTGTTTTAAGAGAAGCACTAAAGAAACCAGAATATCCAACTTATAAAGACTTGATAAAAGAGGCTTTTTCTTCTAATGAAATCAAAACCCGTCAGTTGTTAGCCAAACATCTTCCTGATGGTTTTAAGAAAGAAAACGAATCCTTATTACAGGATGCCTCTTACATTACAAAAGAAATAGCGTTGTATAATTTGTGGTCTAAGTATCCAAAAGATAGAACACAATATTTAGATGCAACAAAAGGTATTATTGGATTTAACGATAAAAATGTAAGATGTTTATGGTTAACACTTGCTTTGTTAACACCAGAATATGATGTAGCATTTAACAACGTTTACTTAAGAGAATTAAGAGACTATACGTCTTCTAAATATGGGTTTCAAACACGTCAAAATGCATTTTCTTACGTCAATAAACTTCAGATTTTTGATTATCAAACATTAGCAAATCTAATAGAAGCAACAAACCATCATAACTGGAGGTTTAAGAGTTTTGCAAAAGAATTATTACAATCACTTTCGGAAAACGAAAAATATAAAGACATTATTGCTAATTTGCAGAAGAATTAGGAATTATGATTAATAAGATTTTCGCTTTCGCGGAAATAAAAAAAACAGCAATTGAAAGCATTAGTCATATCAGGTGGAGGAAGTAAAGGTGCATTTGCAGGAGGTGTTGCGCAATATTTAATTGAGCAAGAAGGCAAGCAGTATGATATGTTTTTAGGGACTTCTACAGGTAGTTTGTTAATTCCGCATCTTGCAACCAATGATATCGGTAAGCTGTATGATATCTACACACATGTTAATCAAAACACCATATTTAACATTAATCCATTTGTTATAAAGAAAAAAGGAGATAGAGAATACGTATCTATTAACTACTTTAATACAATGCTTCAATTTATTAAACGTAAACGTACGTTTGGCGAGAGTAAAAACCTAAAACAACATATTAAAAAGCATTTTACTTTAAAGGAATTTAATTTTATTAAAGAAACTAAAGAAGATGTGGTTGTTACTGTAACTAACTTATCTAAAAACAGGGTAGAGTATAAGTCAATTAAAGATTATGATTATGATGAGTTTTGTGAGTGGATCTGGATCTCTTGCAATTACATACCATTTATGTCTTTGGTTACAAAAGACGGAAACGAATATGCAGATGGTGGTTTAGGTTGTGTTATCCCAATTAGAGAAGCTATTTTAAGAGGTGCAACAGAGGTAGATGCAATTGTGTTAGAAAGTGAAAATCTAGAGTATAACAAGGTCTTAGGTAAAAACCCGTTTTCTTTAATGATTAACTTGTTTGGTCATTTAATAGATCAAGTAGAAAAAGGAGATATAGCAATTGGTAAACTAGCAGCGAAACACAGAAATGTAAAATTAAACTTATACTATACACCAACTAAATTAACAGAAAACTCGTTAATCTTCAATAAGCACCTTATGGAAAACTGGTGGTTAGAAGGGTATCTTTATGCCCAAAGTAAGCATGGCGATTCAGATCAGTATAGTTCTACAGTGTCAATAAAATAAAGAGTTAAGAATTTTTTTTAAAAAAATAGGGTAACAAAATAACAGTCTAGTTTATATAAAGATGTAAACAAAACAAGTACAAACCTTATTATTTTAATTATGAAAAATTTAAACACAATTACAAGACTTAAAACAGGATTAATTTTATTATTAGCTATTTTTATTACAAGTTGTAATAATGATGATGACAGTTTAACACAAACCTGTACAACTCAAGGCTTATTTTACACAATAGGTTCAAGCGCTCAGGTTTTTGAAACAGAAGCTAACTTAACAACAGACTTTTTTATTAACTCTAGTAATGGACCAGAAGTCGAAATTTATGGAAGTGCTGTAGTATTTGTAACAACAACGGTTAATCTAAATCAAACAGGAACAGCTGTTATAACAATAGGCAATGGGCCAACAGAAACGGTAGCTGTAGCTTGTCTTGCAACAGACATGGTAGTTGGAGGGACTATGCGTTTTGCTTTTAATGGTACGTATGGAGGTAATCCAATAACTGGAGAGTTTTGTGTTACAATTGATGCTGTACAATAAAATAAATATAATTTAATACAAAAAGCCATATCATTAGATATGGCTTTTATTTTAAAATACTTTTTAGAAGCTTACCAGATCTCTCCAACTTCTTGTTTGATATAGTGTAAACCAGCATTACTTGGTGCAGGTTTGTCTAGCATTTCATTTAAAATGGCTTCTCTTAATTTATTTGCAGAGTCTATTTTATCACTCATTCCTACTTTTCTAATAAGTTGCACAGTAGCGCTTTTAGAAGCGTTTATAACATTCCAGCAGCTGTCACTTAAATAGATTTGTTGTGCTAAGTTATGCTCAAACTCTTGCTCTATACTTTTAATTAAAAGGTCCTCATAAGATTGTTTGTCTGCAGATAAAGGAGACACACGTAATAATAATTTATTAGGCGAAATACGTTCTAAGAACAATGCTAAACGCTCATAAGCTTGAAGTCGCATTGGTAAAGATTCTTTACTTAATTGTTTTACGATAGTAAACTTGCGACGTTCTTCTTCGTTTTGCATGTGTTCTCTAAAAAACAAGTAAGCGATAGATCCAGTTACAATTGAAGGTATAGTGTACATTAATAGGTTTAAAAGCTGTTGTTCCATTTGTGTTTAGTTTATATAACAAACTTAAGGTCTTTTAAATTAGTGTACAAGAAAAACCGATAATTGAATGAAAGCTACTTTTTGTAGAATGAAAAAGGTTAGTTATATAATAGTACGATTTTTCTTAAATATTCAATGCTATTTTTGAATTGCTATTAATCCATTTATTAGTCAAGATTAGTTATTTCAATTAGTCTTGACTTTTAATTTTTAGCTAAACCCAAATTCTAAAAAAAACAGCAACGCCTTTATACAAATCACTCCTATTATAGGTGTTTTAAAAAAAAATAATTAAACAATAATAAAAAACAAAAACCAATGAAAAATCAATTTAAACTTTTATGCTTAGTCTTTTTGTTAATCACTTCATTTTCTTGCGATAATGATGACGGAACTGCACCTAATACTAATGGTTGCGCTTTTGCTGGCTTAACAATAGTAGATTCTGGTGGTACTATTCTTGGAATATTTGCTGAAGCAAATTTACAAACCGATTATTTTCCTAATAACGATGGACCAGGTGCACCAGCAGTAGAAGTGTTTGAAACAACTAATCCAGGAGATAATTTTATTGTAACCAGAGCGCTTACAGTAGGAGCTGTAGATACTAATCCAGAGATTAGAATTAATAATGTTGACTATACAGGAACAGTAACTTGTCAATTAGCAGGATCTGCGGTAGGAGAGGAACTAAGATTTGATATTATTATCAATGGACTTGGAGAAGCCGAATTATGTGTAATTATTGATAATGTATCACCTTAAAAAGCAATAGTTAATACTAAAAAGATTAACTCAAATAGTAGGTCTTTTTTTCAATTCAATAAATTAAATGAAAACAATAAAAATATTTTTACTGCTACTTACAATTTCAATTTTTAGTTGTGATAGTAATGATGACGAAGTAACTCCAGATCCAGTAGATCCTTCTACAACTCTAGATGGTTTTACCTACAATGAAAATAATACGAATCCAACGTTTTACGAAACATCTAATGCCTATATAGAAATTGATGAAGACAATGATGATGCTTATCCATTAGCTCCAGATTATTATAGCTTCTTCTTTTTAAATGGAAGATTATTAGATAACGATACAGACATAAACAATACTAGTGATGAAATTTTATTATCAGTAAATACAACACAGTTTGTTGTGCTTAAGGTAGATGTTGCAACGCATCCAAGTTTGCAAACAGGTATTCCGCCAACTGCTGGTAATACTTATGTTGCTTCTAGTGATGATTCTGCTATTGTTACAGAGTTACAGGTAGATTCTTCAAGTCCACAAACGTTTGTAAATATAAATGGTACAAATGTAGAATTTGGTGAAGGTAATGAAGCTAATAGTACTATTTATAATCCTGCAACACTTGGTCACTCTGTTACAATTAACGCTATAAACATAGATAACATAAACCCAACCAACAGTACAATAGATGTGGATTACACGTTTGTAAATACTTTTGGAGAATTAATTTCTGGACATTACGAAGGAACATTAGGTGTTTTTGAAGATTAAAAAAATGTAAAGATGAAAAAAACAATATACTTATTACTTATATTATGCATTGTCACTTCATGTAGTGATGATGATGATGGATCAACCACAACAGGAAACACAGCCGAGTATTTTAAATATACTATAGATGGTGTAGAACGTATTTTTGATTTTGAAGTAGAAGGTCATTTTGAAACAGATATGACAACTATAATAGATAAATTCGAAATAAATGCTTCTGGACAACAACCTAGTGGCGATTTAAGACGTATTGCAGCTGCGTTTACTTTTGATAATACTGCATTTTTGCCTAATACTACTTATAATTGGGGATTGGCATTAGATAGTGATCCTACAGAAAAATTCTATTTTGCAGAAAGCACATCAACTAACTTATTTATTCTAACTGCAGATTTCGCTACGCATCC
>JALZUT010000020.1 GCA_023300575.1 Olleya sp. | reverse complement strand
TAAAATTGTGACCTCGACTGGATTCAAACCAGTAACCTCTTGAGCCGTAATCAAGTGCGCTATTCAGTTGCGCCACGAGGCCTTTTTTGTGGGTGCAAATATATTTCTTTTTGTAAGAATCACAAAGCAGAAACCTAAATTTTATTTACTTTTAAACCAATGAAAGAAATAGAACACTATATAAGAGATGTAAAGGGTTTTCCTAAAGAAGGAATTTTGTTTAAAGACATTACGCCATTGCTAGGTAATCCTAAAGCTGTAGACCTTTGTTTAAATAAATTATATGACCTTTTAAAAGATAAGAACATAGATAAAGTTGTTGGTATGGAGTCTAGAGGTTTCTTTTTTGGAACATTATTAGCTCAAAAACTTAATGCAGGCTTTATACCTGTTAGAAAACCAGGTAAATTACCATATACTAAGTTGTCTGAATCTTATGGATTAGAATATGGTACAGATACTTTAGACATACATACAGACGCTATAAAAAAAGGAGAACGCGTTTTAATACACGATGATGTTTTAGCAACTGGCGGAACTGCTGAAGCAGTCTGTAAATTAGTAGAGCGCTTAGGAGGAGAGATTGTGCAATGTAATTTTATTATGCAACTTAATTTTTTAAACGGAAAAGAAAAAATAAAACAGTATGACGTAAAATCTGTTTTAGAATATTAATCTAAAACGTTTTTTGTGACATATAATTTCCAACCCAAAATAGCCATTTGTACTTTGGTGGCTTTACTTAAATCTAATCTTTGCTTGGTATAGCTTGGAAGTATCAACTTATTTAGCTTAGCTAATAATTTGAACGCTTGCTTCTTCATAGTTGTTTTCCGTAAAAACGGAAGTTTTAATTAGTTCCTCAAAATTATTCCTTTATTATGGGTTAGCCAAATGTCACTTGGTGATTTAAAAATTGCAAAACTTATTCTAGACTAAGTTTTACATTTTTAGTTTAAAGTGAAATCGAGGTTAGTACGTCGATTATTAATTTGACAAGTGTTAGCATAATTTTAAAGTTTTAAGGGTTAATAATAACAACCACTTTTCATGATTGTTTTTTGAAGATATAGGATTTAAATAGTATACACCAAATGAAAATCAATAAATTAATGCGATTGACTTTACTTATATAAGTGAAAAAATCATAACTGTTAGAATGTTTTAAATATTTACTTAATTTAAGTTTTAATATGTAAGTTTTTTTTAATTAATAGTGCTAGATTAACACAATTGAAGGGCGTTTTTTGACTTACTTTTTAAATACAAGGGACTTTTGATTTAAAAAAGCATCAAATTTTAAGATTTCATTATTTTATAACTTTAAAATTTAATAAATTAAGCAATAAAAAACTGACCAAGTTATAGTTGTATATTTGCAAAAATTAGTAAGATGAAAACACAAGTATTATTTATATTTTCCTTTTTAATTGTCTCAGTTTGTGTTTCGCAAATAGTTGTAATAAACGAATTGGATTGCGATACAACCTTTGGAGGAAGTAATATTGATAATAATGAATTTGTCGAGTTGTTGTCAAGTACACCCAATTTTCCACTTGATGGTTATGTATTAGTGTTTTTTAATGGTTCAAATTCTGGAGCAGATTCTAGTTATCTTGCTTTTGATTTAGATGGTTTTACAACAGATATTAATGGGCTATTGTTAATTGGTAGTACATCGGTAAATCCATTTCCGCAATTTATAATAGCACCAAATTTAATACAGAATGGTGCAGATGCTTTAGCCATTTATTTAGCGGATGATACCGATTTTCCAGATGGGACTTTAGCCACACAAACTAATCTTGTTGATGCTTTAGCTTATGATACTAGTGATGCAGATGATACAGTATTAATGGGATTGCTAGGTTTGACAGAGCAAATAAATGAAGGTCCTGGTAATAATAATAACGCTATCCAACGTTTTGATGATGGTTTAGGTAATCCTAATAGTATTACTTACACAGCGACTGTGCCAACACCCAGAACTTTAAATGATGGTAGCGGAGTCGTGCTAAACGGTCTGTTGTCTTCTGTTACAGAAACCCAAATAGATGAAAACGGTGTCTTTGATATTACATTTGCTACTGAGCAAAATGTGACGTCTGATTTAAATTTTAGTTTTACTTTAAATAATGGCGATTTTAATACTTCGGATTTTACAGGTAACACTACAGTAACTATTCCGATTGGTCAAAATACAATTATTACCACTATAACTTTGGTGGACGATGCTTTAGATGAAGGTGATGAGGTTTTAAAAATTACAATTCCGACTTTATCTACAGAATTTTTAAGATTAAATAATAATATTGAGATTAGAGTTGTTGATAACGATTTTACTGTGGCTTCTTTTGGTGTGCCAACAAGTCAACCGTTTCCAGAGTTAAATCCTACGCCTTTAACGGTTCAAAGTACACAGCCAAATGGATATTATGATAGTATAGATGGTCTGTCTGGAGCAAATTTAGAACAAGCATTACAAGATATTATTGCAGAAGAAGGTGTAGTTAGAGCACAAACCTATAGCGATGTTATAGATATATTAAAAGAAGCAGACCAAAATCCAGCAAATAGTAACCAAGTTTGGTTAGCCTACTCAGAACTAGGTCGTGCAAAATTAGATTTTCAGACAACCTCAATTAGTGTAGGTGCTTGGAATCGAGAACATACTTTTCCGCGTTCTTTAGCAGGTTATAATAGTATTGATTTAGACGATATTAATGATGGTAAAGATGTGTATTGGAACACCACTGCAGATTCCTTACGTCATGGTAATAGTGATGCACATGCTTTACGTGCAGTAGATGGGCCAGAAAACAGCTCTAGAGGAAATCAAAATTACGGACAGTATAATGGGCCAACAGGTAACGCAAGTAGTTTTAAAGGTGATGTCGCTAGAAGTGTCTTGTTTTTAGCAGTTAGATATAACGGTTTAGAAATTGTAAACGGTTTTCCGATTACAGAAACAAATGATCCTGGTTTTGTGCCAGGAATTATGGGTGATTTAGCAACTTTGTTAGATTGGCACAGAAACGATCCGCCAGATAATTTTGAAATGAATCGTAACAATGTGGTTTACACCTGGCAATTTAATAGAAATCCTTTTATAGATATGCCAGATTTAGTTGAATATATTTGGGGAAATCAAGTAGGAAACCCTTGGAGTCAAACTTTAAATGTTGCCGGTTTTAATACTGAAACTGTTAAGATATATCCAAACCCTGTAACAGATAAATTATACATTTCTGGTACTAAGCAAAACTATGATGTCGCTATTTTTTCTTCGGAAGGTCGAGCGGTTTTTAACCAAACAATAGCTAATAATAGTTATGTAGATTTAAAACTAGCAAGTGGTTTGTACCTTGTTAAAATTGAAGATGAAGGCAAAAGTTTTATAAAGAAGATTATCGTAGAGTAAAACACTATAGATTAGAACAAGAAAGACCTTCTATTAGAAAGTCTTTCTTGTTGGTTTTAATTTATTTTGAACTTATATTAATACCTCCAGAACCATTAAGTTTTATTTCTATTGGATTTATTCCTTTATTAGATTGATAAGTCACTTTAGATTTTTTGCCATTTTTATCCTCTACCGAAATTTTTATTTTCACTATTTCTCCATCTCTATTTCGTTTTATGGTAGCGTACTGTAAATCTATACCTTGATTTTTTAAAGATGTTTTGTGCTGATTTAAAACAACTTCTGTTGTTTTTTTTGAAATATTTAATGTGCTTTCGCTTTTAGATGGATCTTCATCATCTATATAAATTATGCTAGACACTTCAACTTGCCCTATTGTCCAAGGACTGTCTTTTTTTATAGAATCTTTTTGTTTATTATTTGCTTCATATTTAGTTCTCCATGGACTTTTATTTTTAGTAGTAATTTCTATAACATCATTTTTACTTCCTGTGCCATAAACAGAACCATAAGCGTCTTTAGCAGTTTGTCCTCTTAAAACATTCATAGATTTAATGTTGACAGGATTTAATTTTTTTAATTCTATAATATCAACCTTTTTACCGTTTATAATAATAAGTGTTGAGTCATTACTAAAAAGACTATTAGAGTAAGTTGTTTGACTAGCGTTAGTATCTCCGTTTGGGTATTTAATTAGTGCTTTTTTAAGATTTACGCTATCTACTTTTGATGTAAAAATATAAGTCTTGCCCTCACTATGATTTTTAGTGTTTTTATCTTTTGAAGTAACTTCTACAACACCATTAATTCCTTTTATGCCATATTTTACAATTGCTTCTTTTGATTTTAAAACGTTTATACTAGACATTGTTTCTTTAGAGTAGACTTTTAAAAGCTCTGATTTAGAGATTTCTTTTCCATCTAGTATATAGAAATAGTTGTCTTCTATTTGTAATTCATTTTTAGTAGTTGTTGTTTTTGTAATAATCTCTACAACACCATTTTCTCCATCTTTACCATATTTATCTGTCGCTTTTTTATCTTTTAGAACATTTACAGATTGTATTTGATTTGGGTTAATATTATCAAAAGCCTCTTCATTTTTATTTATAATTTTTCCGTTTACAACATATAAAGGTAATTCTTTTGGTGGTGTATAACTTTTTGACTCGCTCTTAGTTCCATCTTCATCAATTGTATAAGTCTCATAAGAGATGTTCCACGCTTCTTTCTTTTTTTCTTCTTTTTTAGACTTAGAAGTAGATTCAGTTAATACTGTAGTTTGTCCTTCTTTAGTTACTTTCATATTCATGCCAAAATCATCGTAACCAAAAATTAACTCACCATTTTTAACAGATAAAGATATATTCCCTATTGGTTTCCCTTCTTTATGTTTGTAAGTTATATGCTTATGGAAGTCGGTTTTATCTTTAGATTTAGTTTCAATAGATAGGTTTGTGATTTGACCACTACTATTGTGTTTAATATCAGAAAATCTAATTTTTAAACCATCTGTTTGGGCCTCAAGTCTGTATTTGATAACTTTAATATCGTTATCAGAAGATTTTGAGGTTATTGTAAATACTTCAGTTTTTACTTCATTTGTAGTTGCTTCTGCTTTTACAACATAGACTTCCTCTACATTAAAACTCATTAAAAATAACCCTAAAAAAGGAAGGATGATAGCAAGCTTAAAATAACTACTCTTTGTTGATTTTGATTTTTGTAACATAATAATTCGTTTTTTGATTAATGATTGATAAAAATTGGTTGGTAAAGCCAGCTGATTCTGACTTAAACTTGTTTTTAATAATACGTTTTGATAGCTTTTTATGCAATCAATTTTATTTTGTGTTTCATGGTCTGCAATAAATTCTAAATTTTGATGTAATGCCTTTTTATACCACCAAATAAAAGGGTTAAACCAAAATAGAATAGTCGCAATTTGTATTAAAATAACATCTATAGAGTGAAATTGTTTAGCATGTATTTTTTCATGAATAATAACATGTTCTAATTCGTCTTCTGTAAACTGATTGGCATTAAAAACAATGTGATTAAAGAACGAAAATGGCGCAATATTATCTTCGGTTTCTATAAAGATAAATTCTTGTTGTTTAGTCTTTTTGTGTTTTTTAAGTAGTTTGTTTAATGACAAAAATTGTAACATTACTTTTCCAAATAAAATTAAAGTGCCTACTAAATAAGTTGCTAATAGAATTTGCCATAAATCTATATTAGTAGTGGTTTGTGTTTGATTAGATTGAGGTACAAAGTTTGTTGTTTCTGAAAAGCTTATAGGTACAGGTGTGTATTCTATATAAATAGGAATGACTATTAAAGGTAAAACAGTTGCTAAAAACAAACCAATTAATAAAAACCAACGGTTAGATTGGAAGTAGGTTTCGCGTTGTAAAAACAACTTGTAACACACATAAAATAGTATAATTATAGCTGATGCTTTTAATAAGTAATCCATGATTAGTCTTGTTTTTCTATTAAACGAATAATCTCTTTTAGCTCGTCAACGCTAATTTTTTCTTCTTTTGCAAAAAACGACACGACGTTTTTATAAGAGCTATTAAAATAGTTATCTATAGCTGTGTTCATAAACTTGTTGCGATACTCTTCTTTTTTAACAATAGGGAAGTAGCGATGCGTTTTTCCAAAAGCTTCATAACTTACATACCCTTTTTCTTCAAGATTTCTAATCATTGTAGAAAGTGTATTGTAATGTGGTTTGTCGTCTTGTATTTGGGCCATAACATCTTTTACAAAAGCGTGTTCTAGCGTCCATAAAATGTGCATAATTTCTTCTTCCTTGTTTGTTAGTTTTTGCATCTAATAAGTATTTTATGTAGTTTCGTTAGTCACGTTTAGTTTGTACAAGTGAAAACGAAAAACTAGTTTTTTTAATTACACACACAAACATAACTATAAAAATAGTTATATAACTAAAAAAGCAGTTTTTTAACTATTTTTTTAGTTTTACAACGGAATTAATTCCGCGAAAGCGAAAAAAAAGTACTCCTATTTATATATTAAACGAGTTCAGTGTATATTCGCAAAAAAATAATGTATGAGTATTGGGTTTTTAATTTTAGGATTTGTGCTTTTGGTAATAGGAGGAGAGTTTTTAGTGCGCGCTTCTGTAGCGTTATCTTTTAAACTTAATATCTCTAAAATTGTAATCGGTATGACAGTTGTGTCTTTTGCAACGTCTGCTCCAGAGTTATTGGTTAGTTTGCAAGCTGCTTTTAATGGCTCGCCTGCAATAGCAATTAATAATGTAGTTGGATCTAATATTGCTAACATTGGTTTGGTTTTAGGTATTACTGCTATAGTAAGTACAATAACTATAGATAAATCCTTTTACAGATTAACTTGGCCAGTAATGATGCTGTTTTCTATAGCATTGTATTATTTTCTTTGGAATGATAATCAATTAATACCACTTGAAGGCGCAGTATTATTTATAGCATTAATTATATTTATTATCTATTTGATAAAAACGCAGAAGTCTACTGACGATATAGAGGAAGTTGATGATACTTTGGCAGTTGTTTCAAATTTTAAAATAACAGTTTGGTTACTAATAGGTGCTGTTGCATTATATTTTGGAAGTGAATGGTTAGTAAAAGGAGCGACAGAAATTGCAACTAATTTAGGTGTTAGTGAAGCTGTTATTGGTGTAACTATGATCGCAATTGGTACAAGTGTTCCAGAACTTGCTGCATCTGTAATTGCTGCAGCTAAAAAGGAAAAAGCAATCTCTTTGGGTAATTTAATAGGGTCTAATATTTTTAATATTGGATCGGTCTTAGGATTGACCTCTATGATAAAAATAATTCCGGTAACAGAACCATTAATATTATCTCGAGACATTTTTTGGATGTTGATTTTTGCATCATCAGTTTTGCTTTTAGGGCTATTACCAAAACGACATAAGATAGATAAAATTAAAGGCTTTGGACTTGTATTAGTTTATGGTGTTTTTATCTTTTTAGCTTTTAAAGGATAATATAAGTATTAGACCAATAAAAAAACGCTTTCTGAAAAATCAGAAAGCGTTTTTTATTGGATTCAACTATTAATCGTAATCTAACTAATATTAGCAGATTTAACGGTCTTGATAATACGACCAGCAATTTTGTATGGATCACCATTAGAAGCTGGACGACGGTCTTCTAACCAACCTTTCCATCCTTTTTCTACTGTAATAATCGGGATACGTATTGATGCACCTCTATCAGATATTCCGTAAGAGAAATCATTTACGTGAGCTGTTTCATGATCACCAGTTAAACGTTGGTCATTAAACTCGCCATATACTGCCATATGTTCTTT
>JALZUT010000019.1 GCA_023300575.1 Olleya sp. | reverse complement strand
GAGAAGAAAATGTTCTGCTTTAAACGCACAAAAAATCAATCCAACAGTAAACATAATACAGATAAGAATATTCATTCTAATAGCATGAAACATTTCATCTTCTGTAATCGCTCCACTTTGTAATGCGCGTTCTGGTCCTATTCGGTCTTCATTATCTGTACCTTTTACACCATCTCCATAGTCGTTAGCAAGATTTGATAAGACTTGAAAGCTTAGAGTTGTTAAAATTGCAAAAACAAAGATTTTAATATCAAACAAGCCATTATACTCTGCAAAACAAGAGGCAACGATAATACCAGAAATAGATAATGGTAATGTACGTAACCTCATAGCAGATAGCCATTTAGTTGTATTTGTCATATTATGGAATCCATATTTTAGGAAAGTTAGGCTTGCGTTTTTCTAAAAACGCATCACGTCCTTCTTTGGCTTCATCTGTCATGTAAGCCAATCTTGTTGCTTCACCAGCGAAAACTTGCTGTCCAACCATTCCGTCATCTGTTAAATTCATAGCAAATTTAAGCATTTTGATAGAGGTTGGCGATTTTTCAAGTATTTCTTGAGCCCATTGGTAAGCAGTCGTCTCTAATTCTTCATGTGGTATAACAGCATTTACCATTCCCATATCATAAGCTTCTTGCGCAGAGTAATTTCTTCCTAAGAAAAAGATCTCTCTTGCTCTTTTCTGCCCAACCATTTTAGCTAAATAAGCAGAACCATAACCACCATCAAAACTAGTAACATCTGCATCTGTTTGCTTAAAAATAGCGTGTTCTTTACTTGCTAAGGTCAAATCGCAAACGACGTGTAAACTGTGTCCTCCACCAACTGCCCAACCCGGAACAACAGCTATAACTGCTTTAGGCATAAATCTAATTAAACGCTGTACTTCTAGTATATTTAGTCTATGGTAACCATCCTCTCCTACATAACCTTGATGTCCTCGTGCTTTTTGATCGCCTCCAGAACAGAAACTATAAATACCATCTTTTGTAGATGGGCCTTCTGCAGATAACAAAACCACTCCAATAGAAGTATCTTCTCCAGCATCATAAAACGCATCATAAAGTTCTTTAGTTGTCTGTGGTCTAAATGCATTACGTACATTTGGTCTGTCAAAAGCTATTCTTGCAACTCCATTACATTTATTATATGTAATATCCTGATAGTCTTTAGCTTTAACCCATTTTATATCACTCATGTTCTAATTCTAGTATTTATTTTATAAAAATAAACAATAATTACTTTTTACAGGACTAATAGTAAGATTTTGATTTAAATCTGAAATTATTAAAATCGCTAATTACACTATAACAATTTAGTTAAACTAAAAATATAACTTATTGATTATCAATGATTGATTTGTAAGAAAAATATTATTTTGTATGTTTTAAAACGTTTGTTTTTTCTTATTATCGATTATAATGATTATTTAGTCTCTTGACACTATTATTATTATACGTGCACAATACCTTTATAATGTTTTAATAATTAGTCTAACGCATATAGACAATAAATGAAGTCTACTAAACTATTAAATAAGTCTAACAAGATAGCTTGATAAAGATTATTTAGTATCCCTAAGTAACAATTAATAGTTACTTTAAAACCACTAGTGATAGCCTTAACCTTGATCTAGTGGTTTTTAAATAGCAAAAGTAGTTAAAAACGTACACAAATACCAAGTCTTAATAAGTTTACAAGTTTGTTTTATTTGGGTTGATATAAGTTGTAATTATTATAATGATTATTAGCTCTCATTAGTTGCCAGTAAAGAGCCTTAAACTCTTTCTTGTAGCGTTTTTATAGTTTTAAACGATAAAATTCTTTAAAATGAAATATTTGAAATATATTGGACTAAAGCTATTAATCAAATGAAAATAACAGATTCTACTCTTGCAGAAGAAATCAAAGATATCTATGTCTCAGATTTTGGTAATTTTTACTTTATGGAAGGTATTGTTATCTCTGAAATTAATGAAGGAGTAACCTATACTTGGAATGAAGCATATAAAGTTGTTGAGGCTGCTAATGCCTTTTATGGTCCGACAATTAGTGTTTGTTATATTTCTAATAGAGTAAATAAATACTCTGTAAAACCTTCAGACTGGCTAAAATTTTATAAAAATAACAATAAATTAAATGGTTACGCAGTTGTCACTAAAAGCGAAAATAGTTGGTTTAATGCTTTAATGGAAAAAGTGTTTTCTAAAGTAGAAATTAAACGCTTTGAAAATTTATATAAAGCTATAGAATGGGCTAAGCTTAAAAACGCTAAAGAATTAGAATTTAATCATTCTTTATAATATATATACCATCTTCTTTTAACTCTATTAGCTTCTTTTTATAAAGTGTCCCAATTGCTTTTTTAAATGTTTTTTTACTCATTTGCAATTGACGTTTTATATCTTCTGGATTTGACTTATCAGTCAATCCAATAAAACCGCTATTATCTTGTAATTCTTGCATTATTTTATCTGCATTTGGTTCTATATTTCTATACCCAATTTGCGACAAACTAATATCTAATTTATTACCAGGTCTAATCTTTTTAACAACACCTTTTAAAGCATCTCCAATACTTAAATCCTGAAATATATTGTCTCTAAAAATTAATCCAGAATGCACTCCGTTTACAATAACATTCATACCTAAGTCACTTGGATGTGATACCATAATATCAACCTCTTCAAACTCTTCAACCGTTAATTCTTTATTGTCTAAAAAACTATTTGTTTTACTAGAGGCGACAAGTCGGTCTGTTTTATCATCTAAATAACAAAACACCAAATACCAACCTCCTTTTTTCATTGGAAAAGCTTGTTCTTTAAATGGACAAAACAATTCTTTTAACATTCCCCAATCTAAAAAAGCGCCATGATCTGTAACAGCACTACAACGCAATACAGCAAAATTATCTCTAGTTACATGTGGTCTATCGGTTACAGCTACTAAACGTTCTTCATTATCTAAATACACAAAAACCTCTAGCTTTCCCCATATTTGAAAACTTTCTGGCACATATCGATTAGGTAATAAAACTTCATCACCTTCTGGATTTGCTAGGTATAAACCTTGCTCTGCTTCTCTTATAATTTCAAGCGTATTGTATTGTCCGATCTGTATCATTTTGCAAATGTAAGCATATAAAAAAAGCGTTGCAGAAACTGCAACGCTATTTTTAATATTTTTTTAGATTCTATTTGTAAACAGACTCTTTTTTAAAGTGCTTAGCTAGCATATAATATACTACAGCTCTGTATTTGTTTCTGTTTGATTTACCATAAGTATCCATTACAGAAGCAATTGCTGAGTCTAAATCCGCGCTATCTTTTAAACCTAATTTTTTAATTAAAAAATTGTTTTTTACAGTATCTAATTCTGATTGATCAGATCCAGAAACTGTAGCAGCATCTTTATTATAGATAGATGGACCACAACCAATAGTCACTTTTGTTAAAAAATCCATATCTGCATTTACACCACACTTATCTTTTAAGTCAGAAGCGTATTTAACAATTAATTCATCGCGTTTACTCATAATTTATAATTTTTAGTTTAATAATTTTTAGCATTTTAAAGGTACACTTTTTTTGTATTGAATTTTAAAGTGAAAAAAAAAAAACTAACTTTTCCGATTAACGTCATATTTTAACGATAAAACTACTTTATAAACTTAAAGTAATCTAATAATATAGTATCGTTTTGTGCTGAAGATGTAAAGACTTCTAATAATTTAGGTGATTTGTCTTTATAAAACGTAGATAACACATTAATGAGTTGGTTATTATCTTTTGCGCTTACATATTCTAAGCCAAACATGTCACATAACTGTTTAGCGGTTAGATGGTGCTTTGTTTCGAAAAAATAATCAAAATTAGCTGTGTTTTTATGTCCTGGAAGTATTCTAAAAATGCCACCTCCTTCATTATTAATAACAATAATTCTGAAATTTTTTGGAATGTAATTATTCCATAACGCATTGCTATCATAGAAAAAACTTAAATCTCCAGTTACAAAAACAGTTTGTTTATTGGTAACCGAAGCTGCTCCAATTGCAGTACTTGTACTACCATCTATTCCGCTTGTTCCTCTATTACAAAAGACTTCTAGTGTTTTACTAAGGTCAAATAATTGTGCATAACGCACAGCAGAACTGTTTCCTACCTGAAATTGACTACCATCAGGTATACTTTTTAAGATACCATCAAACGCTTTAAAGTCTGAAAACGGAATGCTTAACATGTAGTCTTCATGCTTCTCTCGACGTATCTGCATTTGACCACTCCAAAACGGATTATAATTACTTTTTACTTGTTGTGTTAGTGGTAAAAACTGACTAAAAAATCCATTTATAGTTTGCTTAAACACTTTACTAAGCACAAAAAAGGTATCATTTGCTCCATTTTCTGCAACATGCCAATGGTGTTTTGGTTTATGTGTGCGTAAAAACTTCTTAATTTTTTTAGACACTACTAAACCACCAAACGTCAATAAAAGATCAGGTTGTAATTTTTCAAACTCATGATCTGTTAAAGCTCCGATCAACTTATCAATACTTGGACAAAATTTATCATGATGTAAATTAGAGGTCGTTTCTGTCATGACAAAAACACTTTCATCTTCTGCCAAAACATTTAAAAATTGTTGTTCAACACTATTTGGAGATAATACTCCTACTAAGACTAACTTACGTTTTGAACTGTTCCAAATTTTGGCAAACGCATCATAATCTTCAGTAATATTTTCTTTTTTAATAGTAATAACAGCAGGATTTACTGTCAGTTGGTCAACCATTTCATATAAAGGTTCATCAAAAGGCACATTGATATGCACTGGACCATTATTGGTAATTGCTGTATTTAAAGTGATATTAATTTCAGTTTCGTTTTGTTGTTGAATGTCTTGTTGTAATCCTAAAAATTTTTCGAGTTTATTTTCTAAACTCTTGATAATCGGTAAGTCTTCCGCGAAAGCGTTATCTTGATTTAAATCTTGCTTTAAATTTGCCGAATATAAGATATGGTTTTTATAAACGTTTTCTTGATTTATAGTTTGCCCATCTCCTATTCCTATTAAATATTTTGGCCTATCCGCAGATAAAACTACTAACGGAATATGACTATAAAATGCTTCTGAAACTGCTGGATAATAATTTAGCAACGCACTACCTGAAGTACACACTACAGCAACTGGTTGCTGTATTTGTTGGGCAATACCTAACGCAAAAAAAGCAGCACAACGCTCATCTACAATACTATAACATTTAAAGAAAGAATCGTGTGTAAACCCTATAGTTAAAGGTGCATTTCGGCTACCAGGAGACAAGACAATATGCTTGATATTCTTAGCTTTAAAAAGCTGAATAACGGTTTGTGCTAAAGGAATTTTTGGGTAGTTCATTATTACAACAAAGTTAATAAAATTTAGGTTTGGACTGCGCTATAGCTTACAGAGAAGTAAAAATTATAAGAGATTTTTAACAGTCTTAGATTTTGCAACCGTTTCTTCCCACTCTGATTCAAGGTTAGAATCTTTTGTAATACCACCTCCTACATAAATCAAAGCTTGATTGTCTTTAATTTGAAGACAGCGTAAGTTGACAAATAAATGCGATACCGTTTTTAAAGATCCATAGGCATTGTTTTCTACATTTCTACGGTTTGTATTTCTAGTTTTTGATTGTTTAAGGTTGAGTTCTCCTAAAAAACCTGTGTAAAATTCACGATTATAAGGTTCGTTTTTTAAAATAAAAGTTTTGGTAACCGCTTTTGGCAAACCACAAACCGCAGGTGTTGGATGTAGATTGTTTAGCACGTTTTTGAAGTTGTTTTCATCACTTAAAACACCCGAAATCTTGGTCTTTAGGTGTAATAAATCACCAGCCTTGACCGTTTCTGGTTTTCCTACAGATAAACTACCTAATGAAGACTGTAAACTGTTTACTATAAAATCTGTTACTAATTGCTGTTCTTGGATTTCTTTGGCTTTCCAAACCACCTCTGCATTATGCACAAACGGTTGTGTACCTGCTAAAGACATAGTTTGCAAACGCTTCCCTTCTACTTTTAATAAGGTTTCTGGTGTTGCCCCTAACCACAAGCCAACTTTAGGATGAAACCAACAATACACCATTGCTGTTTTATAATTAACTAGTAATTTTTTAAACAGCTGAAGGGTTTCTTTTGAATTGAAATCTTGTACTTCAACTCTAGAAAGGACTACTTTTTTAAAGCTTCCGTTTTCTATCTCTTCAATTGCTTTTTTAACAAGGTTGATATGATTTTCTTTTGCTTGTGTTACTTCTGAAACAGTTACCTCTTCCTCCTTTTTTAGTAGCTCCAATTTACCATTACTAGCTATACTTTCACTTTCATTTAAAGGAAATATAACCGAGTTTTCTTCACTATTAAAAGGCGAAAATACAAAACCACTTTCGGTAAATGTTTCAGTAAAAAATAAGGTGTCATTTTTTTGAAGTAGCGCTTTTATAGCAACTTCATTAGGTTTTCTGTAACCTACATAAGGAAGGTTTGCCTTAAACTGATTTGATAATTGATTAAAAAAAGCGTCAATTGTCATCTGATTACTGCTTTTTTGGAAGTGATATTGTGGATAAACGACATACAGATATTAAATTATTATCCTCATCTGTTACTCTTATATCCAATAATTGTGTTGTTCTACCTTTATGGATAAACATTGCTTTGGCATAGATAAAACCAGATTTCACGCTTTTTAAATGGTTAGCTGTAATCTCTAAACCTCTAATCATATTTTTTTCGGCATCCAAAAAAATATGCGATGCAAAACTACCAACACTTTCGGCTAAAGCTGCAGTTGCGCCACCATGTAACACACCATCAGGCTGGTGTACACGAGGTGTAACTGGCATTCTAGATACTAAAAAATCATCACCATAATCTACAACTTCAATTTCTAAAGTTTCCATTAAGGTATTTTTACTGGCTTTATTTGCTATTTCTAGTACTTGCGCTTTAGAATAGTTCATGTATTTACTGTATTTTTATTAATTCAAAAATACGAAACAAACTGGCAATGCTCGAAAAAGAAATCGCATATCAAACAATAAAACCTTACAACACTTTAAACACCTTGACCCAACACACTAAAAACGTGTGGTTTGTCTGTCACGGAATGGGGTATTTAAGTAAATATTTTATCCAATACTTTAAAGGTTTAAATCCTGAAGATAACTACATCATTGCACCTCAGGCACCAAGTTTATACTACCAAAATGGTTTTAAACATGTTGGTGCAAGTTGGCTTACCAAAGAAAATACAGTAGACGAAACTGAAAATATCATGAGTTATTTTGATGCTATTTTTGCTGAAGAACAAATTCCTGAAGATAAAAATCTGATTATTTTAGGGTATTCTCAAGGCGTTAGTGTGGCAACACGTTATATAAAAAATAGGCAGTTACAATGTAGCCAATTGGTCTTACATTCTGGTGGTATCCCAAAAGAGTTAAATCCTGAAGATTTTAAGCATCTAAATGCTAAAGTGTCTTTAGTGTATGGTACAAAAGATGAATATTTAAATGCAGCGCGTATTGCTTATGAAACTAAGCGTGCACAAGACTTATTTGGTAAGCAGGTTAACATTATTCCGTTTAATGGGAAGCATGTTGTTAATGTGGATGTTATTAATGGCTTAATTACGCCTTTAGACTTGGCTCAAGATAATCTCTAGTAGGGACATGATAATAAAAACCTTAAGAAAGAGGAGCTAGGTTTAAAATGTGCTTCGGTATTTTCTAAAAAACCTTCCAAATTTCCTTAAAATGAAATTTACCTTCCTTTTTTTTAAGGTAGGAACAAGTACTATTTATAATGTGATTGAAAATTGAACTATGACTTTAGAAAACGACAGAGTAAAACTATCCTTACTTAATTAAGAAAACGACACACACTTAATAGATATAGCAAAAACTAAAGATCTTATCTATTATTCGCCAAATGTTATTGATACTCCAGCGCAATTAAAAGGCTATGTACAAACTGCAATTGACGGATTTAATAACAAAACCATACTCCCTTTTATTATATATGATAAAAACAAACAAGCCTATGCAGGAAGTACACGTTTTGGATTGATAAATCCAAAAAACAAAACACTGCATATTGGTTGGACATGGATTGGACTAGATTTTCAAGGCACAGGATTAAATAAAAACATAAAGTTTTTAATGCTTCACTATGCTTTTGATACTTTAAATTTTGAAAAAGTAGAATTTAGAATAGATGCTCGTAACCAAAAATCTAGAAAAGCAGTTGAAAAGTTAGGCGCAACTCTTGAAGGTGAGTTACATAAAAACACAGTAATGACTGATGGTTTTAGACGTAGTACGTGTTGCTATGGTATTTTAAAGCGTGAGTGGAAAAAGATTAAAGAGGAGGTTTTTGGGGCGTTTTAATATACTTTTTATGGACGTATAACGTAATTAATTTTATTCATCTACTCTTAGCCATGTTTGGGTTCTAAATAAAAACGCCAAATACCCTCTTACCTTCAATTCATTTGAGTTATCAGGATTTAACCATATTTTAAAACGAAAGGTCATAGCTTGTTCAGGGTCAAATAAAAACTTTCCTTTCCATTCATTATCGCCATTCTTAATGCCATCTTTAATTATAGTCATACCAGTTACTGATACATCTTTCATGTCTCCGTCACACTTAGTGCATAATGAATTTTCTTTACCTGATTCTACAATTTTAGAAACCTCGCCAAACATTAATCCGCCTTTTTCATAGATATTAATAATAGCTTTAGGTTTTCCTGTGCGATCATCAATAGTTTTCCATTTAGCAAAAACACTTTGAGATTGTATAAAATTTGAAAATAACAGTATTATTATAATTAGCAGAAACTTATATACTTTCATTTTTTTTGATATTTTTTTTAGGGTGGCTAAGTGTTACAAATGATAACACAGATTTGTAATCTGTTAACTTATTGATCCAAAACAGATGCAACAACAAAACATTCAATTCATTAACTAAGCTTGCTTAATTTCTTTTAACGCTAAACATCTAATCTTCTGCGTTTCTCATAATTCATCCTTTTTATTACTTATTATTATTGTCACGGATTACAAATCCGCACCATCGGTTAAATTAAGACTTAGCAAACGTAAAACTACATTTGATTAAGCACAAATCAGCAATTTTTTATATATTGTTTTATACGTAGTTTCTCTATTTCGGTTCAGTATTATATCCTTTTAGAATTCTAGTATATAATTCACAACTCAAGTCTTTGTTGTTAGTTATTTCAATCGGCAGTTTTTTCAAATTCTCTCGACCTCTAATAATTACAGGTATCCCATTGCTTTCAGATTCTTCACTAAACCAAGTGTCATTCGGTTCCAATTTATTCTCTTTTGATTCAGAAAATAAAGAGATAAAATTAAATGTTTATGGTAAAATGTTTTTCATCGCTTTGGTTACAATATGTACAAAGTATAGATATAGCTAGTTTTCAATTCGCCATATCGAATGTTAAACGAAGTTAGTTGAAAAAATTGACAAAGTCAAATTACAACTTACCATCTAATCCATCTCTCACCAACTTAGAAATGTCTTCATAATTTAAAACATTAGTATCTACTCCTCTACCAACATCGTAAGGTTCATAACGTGCTGTGTTTGACCTAGAAAACAAACCTAAAACCGGAGATCTAGAAGCAGATGCCAAGTGCATAATACCACTATCTGCACCCAAAAACACTTGCGTATTGGCAATAAATGCAGAAAGCTCTCTTACATCTTTACTGTAAAAAGCTGGTGCTTTAAAGTCTATTTGCGAGACGTTTTCTACTGGTAAAGCTTCCACAATATTACACTCTGGAAAGTCTTCTAGTAATTGACTGTACATGGCATCCCACCATTGTGTAGAGTAGCATTTATCTGCTGTTGCAAAGGTAAAAATACAAATGGTTGGTTTATTATTATCTATTAATGGTAATAGCTTTTCTTTAGCGTCCTTTAATTCAGTTTTACTTAGTCTTATATCTATTGGAAGAATTGGATCTTTTGAAGGCTCGATCCCGTAATGCTTTAAATAACTTCTAAAATTATATACAGGATGCTTTGCTATATGTCCAGCATCTTCAAATTGTGCTTGCCACCCTTGATCCTCAAAATCGTCTCCAAAGCATTTGTATTTTGCACTTGCAAATTTGGTAGACAAACGTCCAGACGATGAAAACTCGTCTACATTAATAACTAAATCATAACGTCTTGATTTAATCTTGATCCAAGCACCAAAGTATTGTAATAATTGTTTAAAATGTTTTTTTGGTAATAGTATAAACCGATCTACTTGTTGGTGGTTTTGAAATAAAATTGGAGATAAGCCACCCTTTGCAAAAATATCTAGCTTAGCGTGTGGAAAAGTTTTAATAGCTTCATCTACTATAGGAATCATCAATAATTGATTACCTAATCTGTGATTTGGTCTGCTAATTAAAATTTTTTTTATCGATTTTTTTTTAATGAAATTTTTTTCGTTTATCGCATTAGACTTAGTAATTGTTTTACTTAATCTAAGCATTATAAAACGTCTAAACTGGTTGATTTTTCCGAGCATAAATAGGTGTTAAAAATGTCTAGTGCAAGATAATATATTTTATGTAATCAATTTAGCTATAATAGCCTTTACAGGTAAAATAGCCTTGGTATGCTCTATACTTGGTCCAGCAACCCAAACGGTTTTGTAAGTAACTTTTTTAGCAGCATTTTCAGTGTCTTTCATACCTATTGTAAAACGAATCATTTTTACCCATTTTTTTAATTTCTTATTTTTGGTTAAAACAGATTCAATCCAAGATTCTTTAGTACCAATTTTTTGAATATAAGGTGTATTAATTACTGTACAAGGTGTACCAGAAATGCGTTGGGTCATTACAATATCATCTGCACCATAATCTACACAAGCTTGTTTATACGCGTCTGTGACACCTGCTTCAACCGAAGCAATAAACGGACTTCCAACCGAAACACCTTCTGCTCCATAACTAATCATGTTATCTATATCTGCTTTACAGCCAACTCCTCCTGCAGAGATTACTGGGATAGATAATTTGTCCCTTAATAGACTAGTTAATTCTTCTGGAGACAAATTACCTCTGTGTCCACCAGCTTCACTATTAACTGCAATTGCTGCATCTGCACCTAGATGTTGTACTTTTTTCGCAAAGCGTAAATCGGTAACATCACAAAACACTTTAATACCAGCTTTATGTGCTTGTTTAATAGTTTCTTCTGGGCTTCCTAAAGAGGTGATGATAAAATCACAGCCTTCTTCGCAAATAACTTCTAACTGCCCTTTATACTTAATATTAGATTTGTTAACTATTAAATTAAACCCAAACGAACCACCTTCAACTTTATTCGCTTTTAATTCTTTTAAAGCAGCCCTTAACTCTTCTAAAGTTCTGTAATTAAGTGCAGGAATACAACCTGCAATTCCGCCTTTCATAGCTTCTGTAACCATAGCTACATTAGAAACTAAAAACATTGGTGCTTGAATGATTGGGTATTTAATATTAAGAAGTTGAGTGAGTTTGGTTGTCATATTTGTTTTCTGCATAGGCAGTAATTTTTTTATTAAACAAATTGCTAATTAGAAGATATAATATCAAGTTAGCCAAACAAATATAAGTATTAATTTATTATGCATGCATAATATTTTTAATCAATAAATCTGTAATAGCCACATTTTAAATAGGCACCTTCAGGAAAACCTACTGGATGATCTATATCATGTTGTGTTTTTAATTGGACTGTAAACCTTCTATTAGAGTTAGCTAATACTTGTCTGTTAATATCAAAAAAGGTTTGACTTAAGACTCTAGAAGAACAAGATGCCAATACCAAAAGTCCATTTCTAGCAGTTAACTTTAAACCTAATTGTGCCAGTTGTGCGTATTTTTTTTTGGCTAGTTCTATTTCGGTCTGTTGCTTTGCAAAACTTGGTGGATCAATAACAACAATATCAAAAGTCTTTTTTTCTGACACCAATTTATCTAAAATTTTAAAAGCGTCTCCTGCTAAAATATGATGTGTTCCAGAATAGTCGTTTAGCAATCCGTTTTGTTTAGCAATCTCTAATGCTTGTTGGCTAATATCTAAACTAGTGACTTCTTTTGCTCCATTTGCTAGTGCATGTACCGAAAATCCACCAGCATAAGAAAACACGTCTAAAACGGTTTTATTATGACTTAATAATCCAACTTGCCTCCTGTTTTCTCTATGGTCTAAAAAATAACCAGTTTTATGTCCTTTTATGACGTTTGCCGAAAAATTGACATCATGCTCAACAAACTTAACGACCTCATCATTTAAAGTTCCATACACCACATCTCCATTAATAAAGTTATGTAGTTTAGAGTTTTCTAAACTTCTACTTAATCTAATCACTACGGTTTTTGAGTTTGATACTTCTTGTAAACTTGGCATTATAGTTTCTAGATATGGTAACCAAATCTCAGAATATATTTTAACTACTAAAACAGATGCATATACATCTGCAATCAAACCAGGGAATCCGTCATTTTCGCCAAACAACAAACGGTAACTATTAGTGTTGGTTTGTAATAAAGGTTTACGTTTTGTAAACGCTTGTTGTATTTTATGATGAAAAAAAGCAGCATTAATTTCTACTTTTTTATTTGCGCTATGTAGCATTTTAATTCTAATTGGCGAATTACCATCATACAAACCTAATCCAACCACCTTGTTTTTATTTTTACCAAAAACAATAGCTAAATCTCCAGATTGTGCATCCTCATTTATCTTGGTAATATTGTCTGAAAACACCCAAGGATGTCCTTTTACCACAAATTTTTCGCCTTTAGCATTAAGCTTTACAGCTAATCGTTTTGGTTGATATGTTGATTTTATTTTAGCTAAAAAGGACATGGATTAATATTTAGTTTGTAAATGTAATTGAATATAAATTGAGGATAAAAAAAACGCAACCTAATTAAGGGTTGCGTTTTTTGTGATATGGATTCTTGCTTTCGCAGGAATGACAGTTTATGAGATACTCAGTCAAGCTTATCATAAGCGATTCACACACTTTTAAAAAAAAGTGGTTCTCTGCTTACTTAACCTCTTCGAAATCTACATCTTCAACGTCATCGTTTTCTGTAGAATCTGTTCCTGCATTAGCGTCTGGTCCTGGTTGTCCACCTTGGGCATCTGCTTGTGCTTTGTACATTTCTTCGCTAGCTACTTTCCAAGCTTCATTAATTTTCTCTAATGCTGGAGCAATAACTGCTATGTCTTTAGATTCGTATGCTGATTTCAATTCTGTTAAAGCTGCTTCAATTGGTGCTTTTTTATCATCAGATAATTTATCCCCAAATTCTTTTAATTGATTTTCTGTTTGAAAAATCATAGAATCTGCTTCATTTAAAGTCTTAGCGTTTTCAGCTGCTTTAGCATCTGCATCTGCATTAGCTTCAGCGTCAGCTTTCATCTTTTGGATTTCTTCTTCAGTTAAACCAGAAGACGCTTCTATACGAATATCTTGTGTTTTACCTGTTGCTTTATCTCCAGCAGACACTTTAATTATTCCGTTTGCATCAATATCAAAAGTTACTTCAATTTGAGGTACACCTCTTTGTGCTGGTGGTAAACCATCTAAATGAAAACGTCCAATTGTATTGTTATCTGCAGCCATAGCACGTTCACCTTGTAATACGTGAATTTCTACTGAAGGTTGGTTATCTGCAGCTGTAGAAAATACTTGAGATTTTTTAGTTGGAATAGTTGTATTAGCTTCTATTAACTTAGTAAATACGTTACCCATAGTTTCGATACCTAATGATAGAGGTGTTACGTCTAAAAGTAATACATCTTTAACATCTCCAGATAAAACTCCACCTTGGATTCCAGCTCCTAAAGACACAACTTCATCAGGATTTACTCCTTTAGAAGGCGCTTTTCCAAAAAATGCTTCTACTGCTTTTTGTACTGCTGGAATACGTGTAGATCCACCTACTAAAATTACTTCGTCAATATCAGATTTTGATAAACCAGCTGCTTTTAAAGCTGTTTGACAAGGCTCTATTGTTCTTTTTACTAAATCATCAATTAACTGCTCAAATTTAGAACGTGTTAATGAACGTACTAAGTGTTTTGGTCCACTTGCAGTTGCTGTGATGTATGGTAAATTTATTTCAGTTTGCTCAGAAGATGATAATTCAATTTTCGCTTTTTCTGCAGCTTCTTTAACACGTTGTAAAGACATTGGGTCTTTACGTAAGTCCATTCCTTCTTCTGTGTTAAACTCGTCTGCTAACCAATCAATAATTTTTTGATCTACATCATCACCACCTAAATGCGTATCTCCATCTGTAGATAACACTTCAAAAACACCATCTCCTAATTCTAGGATAGAAACATCATGTGTTCCTCCACCAAAATCAAATACTACTATTTTTTGGTCAGTTCCTTTTTTGTCCATACCATAAGCTAAAGCTGCTGCTGTAGGTTCGTTGATAATACGACGTACTTTAAGACCTGCAATCTCACCAGCTTCTTTAGTAGCCTGACGTTGCGAGTCATTAAAATATGCAGGAACAGTTATTACAGCTTCGGTTACATCTTGTCCTAAGTAATCTTCAGCTGTTTTTTTCATTTTTTGTAATACCATTGCAGATAATTCTTGTGGTGTGTATAAACGACCATCAATATCAACACGTGGTGTGTCATTATCTCCTTTTACTACTTTGTATGGTACACGTTCTGCTTCTTTTTTAGATTCAGAATACTTATTCCCCATAAAACGTTTAATAGAATAAACTGTTTTTGTTGGGTTAGTAACTGCTTGTCTTTTTGCTGGATCACCTACTTTAATTTCACCACCTTCAACAAAAGCGATAACAGAAGGTGTTGTACGTTTACCTTCTGCGTTTGGGATAACAACTGCTTCGTTACCTTCCATTACGGATACGCATGAGTTTGTTGTTCCTAAATCGATTCCAATAATCTTACTCATAATTTTATATAATTTTATTTTGTGTTGTAATTGTTACGTATACGATTAGTCAATCTTTATGCCATTAGAAAAAATGTGACATGATGTCATATTTTTAAACATAAAAAAGCCAAAGACTTAAAAAATCTCTGGCTTAGTTACTTTATAATATAGTCCTAATATTAGATAGCAACTATACCTTGTGTATTATTTGCTGTTAAGTTTCCAGATTCTTCACCTATAAACTCAAGTTCAGAACCATTAATTCTATAAATCCCTATAGTACCAGTTAAACCATATAATTGGTATAAATACTGCCCATCTTCTGAAATCCATAAATCTATCCATCCTTCTGTCGTTGCAAAAGCTGAAGCGCCATCTGTTGTGTTTACTGTAGCTCCAGTACCTTGAGCAGCAGTTTGATCTAGTAATTCAACTACACCGTTATTAAAGCTAAA
>JALZUT010000018.1 GCA_023300575.1 Olleya sp. | reverse complement strand
TATCTGCTAGATTTTTGACAGTTTCAGAATTTGGTTTTGGTTTTAAAGTCCAGCGCATTTAGCAAGTAAGGGTTAGAGGTTTTTCACTTTGCATTTTGACTGCGCTAAGTGTGACATTCAGGATAATATAGCTATTTATTATGAAAATGAACATTTGTTTTTACCTCAGCAAACTGTCTAAACATTTCCATTACTCCACAATATTTTTCAATAGATAAATTAATTGCTTTGTTTATTTTTTCTTCATTTAAATTTTCACCTTTAAAATGATAATCTACTATTACAGTATGGTATGTTTTTGGGTGCTCATCGGTTAACTGTCCTTCTACTTCAATTTTAAAATCTTCTAAAGTAATTTTCATTTTTTCTAAAATAGACACCACATCTAAACCAGAACAAGCTGCTAATGAAGATAACATGGTGGCTTTGGGACCTAAAGGTTTGTTAGGGTTGTTGTTTTTATCCGACTGTCCTAAATTAAAAGTGTATCCATTAGGATTATCACTTTCAAAAATTAGGTCTTCTTTCCAAACTGTTGTAATTTTATGCGACATAACTGAAGATTATTTTATTTATTTAAAGTAACAAAAATACCATAAAAACTACAACTATTTATGCCATTAGTAACACCATTATCAGCAGAACACGATTTAGAAACCAAAGAATTAGCAACATTTTTTAACGAAACACTTGGGTTTTGCCCAAATTCGGTATTAACCATGCAACGCAGACCAGCCATTAGCAAAGCGTTTATTAATTTAAATAAAGCGGTTATGGCTAACGAAGGACGCGTGACTTCTGCTTTAAAACGTATGATTGCATGGGTTAGTAGTAACTCTACAGGCTGTAGGTATTGTCAAGCACATGCTATTAGAGCTGCAGAGCGTTATGGTGCAGAACAAGAGCAATTAGATAATATTTGGGAATACCGTACACATGCTGCTTTTAGCGAAGCTGAGCGCGCTGCTTTAGATTTTAGTTTAGCTGCTTCTATGGTGCCTAATGCTGTTGATGGCGATATCAAAAAACGTTTACACGAACATTGGGATGATGGAGAAATTGTAGAAATGCTTGGTGTAATTTCTTTATTTGGATACCTAAACAGATGGAACGACTCTATGGGAACAAGTATAGAAGAGGATGCTGTCGAAAGCGGAAACCAATATCTTGGAAAACATGGTTTTGAAGTTGGGAAGCATGATGGATCGCAATATTAAATAACACTAAACTTAGATATTTTAAACCTTGCTAGAGATAGTGAGGTTTTTTTATAAAATTCTATTTTATTTGTCAAAATGTAAAGTTTTATTTACTTTTGATTAAAACAAAAATAAATGAAGATTTATATATTACCAAATTGGTTTAAAAAAATTGGCTTGACTTTTTTTATCGTAGCCTCTTTACTAAATGGAAGTATTAACTTTCTTAATAGTTCAAATAAATTGTACAGTATTGATGCTCCTCTTCCAGGAATAAATGTAAATGAATTAGGGATTGATTCTGCTAGTAACGGTTTTAAAGGACTAATTAATGCGTTTACTGGAGGAGCACTTCCTTACATAATTAATATTTTAGCTATTATAGGAATCTTTGTCTATATAGTTTCTAGAGAAAAAGTAGAGGATGACTTTATTAATAAATTAAGGTTAGAATCATTTCAACTAACAACTATTATTGGACTAATGGTTGCTACTGTGTTTTATATAGTAGCAGGTGAGACTAAATTTACTTTAGACTATTTTATTTTTCCATTACTTTGGTCTTACTTGATAATATTCTTCTTAAAAAGAAAGTTATATATATGAAAAACCTTGTAAAAGTTGAAAGAGCAAGACATAATTTAACTCAAGCTGGTTTAGCAGAAATATTAGGAGTCTCAAGACAAACAATTCATGCTATTGAAAAAAATAAATTTAATCCTTCAGTAACGTTAGCTATTAAAATGTCTCGTTTTTTTAATATGACTGTTGAAGATTTATTTGAGATTGAAGATCAATAAAACAATTTTAAACTGAAACCAGTTTAATTTGGACTAACTACTTCTTCCCTCCAACACAAATCACAATCTCACCTTTTGGTGGTTTATTAGTGTAGTGTGCTAAAACTTCTTTTGCTTTACCTCTGATGGTTTCTTCGTACATTTTAGTTAGTTCTCTAGACACAGAAACTGGTCTGTCTTCTCCAAAATACTCGCAAAAATGACCAAGTGTTTTTAGGAGTTTATGCGGACTCTCATAAAAAATAATGGTTCTGGTTTCTTCAGCAAGTAATTTTAAACGCGTTTGCCTTCCTTTTTTAACTGGTAAAAAACCTTCGAATACAAATTTATCGTTAGGTAAACCAGAATTTACCAAAGCTGGAACAAAAGCTGTTGCTCCTGGTAAGCAATCCACTTCAATATTGTTTTCTACGCAAGCTCGTGTTAGTAAAAATCCTGGATCACTTATAGCAGGAGTTCCAGCATCGCTTATAAGTGCAATAATTTCTCCGCTTTTAATACGCTCTACCAAACGTTCCACAGTTCTATGTTCGTTATGCATATGGTGACTTTGCATTGGTGTTTTTATATCAAAATACTTTAATAATTTTCCTGAAGTTCTAGTGTCTTCAGCTAAAATAGCATCGGCAGATTTTAAAACCGAAATGGCTCTAAAGGTCATGTCTTCTAGATTACCAATTGGTGTGGGAACGATGTATAGTTTACTCATTTCTAACTATTTTCCCTAAAAAATAAGACCCTAAAACTAAAAATATACCATAAAATGATAAACCTAAAAGTCCATGTCCTGCATTATAATGTGCAGCTGTAGCCAAAATAGCATCAAAGAAAAAGCCTGCATAAGCCCATTCTGTAAGCCAAGTGCTTTTTCGCCATAAAATCATAATTACACCTAGTACTTTTAAAATGGCTAATGGTATAACAACGTATGAAGGATAACTCAATAATTTGAAAAAGCCTTCAACCATTTCGGTTTTTAAAAAATACATTTGAGCAGAGTACAAAAATAGTACACATACCAAAATAGTAACAATCCAATAGATAATGGTTTTTAAAGATGTTTGTTTCATTTTAGTTAAATTTTGCTTCAATTAGTTCTATAAAACGCGCTTCATAATCTTCTTTACCTTCCCAATTGTTATAATCTGGTTTTATAACATTGGTAATTAAATTTGTAGCTTCGTCTAAAGAGCTAGACGTATTTAATTGTGATAAAACACGGTCATAATCTTCATTTTTACCTTCAAATAAATGTTTAATAAACGCTAGTTTATCATTAAGTCCAATGTTTAAACCTGATTTTAATTTATCATTTAAGGACATTTTTTCGTTAGTCTCAGTTTTAGTAACTGGCTCAAAAATTGGTGTTTCTTCAAAGCCTGCAGTAATTTCTTCAAAATCGTTTTTATGGTATTCTTGCTTTGGGATAACTGTTTCTATCAAGGCATCTACTTGATAAGTTTCACTTGGCATTTGCGCTACCATATCCTTTATTTTCTCCATGACAGGCTCCATAATTTCATCTTCTTCAGCATCATCTAAATTAATATAAGTCTTATTATCAACCTCTATATTGTCACTTACTTTATTGTTAAAAGCAGAGTCTAGCATGTCAAAAAATGACGAGTCGTTGCCAATCGTTGGTAAGTCGTTTTCAAAATTTTCGTTAGCAAATTTTAAAACCGTAAGTTTTTCATATAAAGCAGCTACTTCTGTATGCATTTTATTAACATCATCCTTACCTCTTAACTTTAGAATCTTATGAGCTATACTCATTAATTCTGATTCTAATTTTTTCTTCATGAATTTAATTTTATAATTATTTTTAATTTATTGCAAGTTACCCTTTTGATTTTTAATAAATTTGAGTCACCTTTATACAAAACGAATAAATCATTCGTTTTAGTGCTAAATTTACAAAATGTTTCTTGAAAATACAGTAAATCAAAAAGAACAATTTGGATGGATAGAAGTCATCTGCGGATCTATGTTTTCTGGTAAAACCGAAGAATTGATACGACGACTTAAGCGTGCCCAATTTGCAAAACAAAAAGTTGAAATCTTTAAACCTACAGTTGATGTACGTTATGATGAAGAAAAAGTAGTGTCTCATGACGCTAATGAAATTAGATCTACTCCTGTTCCTGCTGCTGCAAATATCCCAATACTAGCAGACGGTTGTGACGTGGTTGGTATTGACGAAGCTCAGTTTTTTGATGATGAGATAGTACGCGTTTGTAACGATTTAGCAAATAAAGGAATTCGCGTGATTGTAGCTGGATTAGATATGGACTTTAAAGGCAACCCATTTGGACCAATGCCAAATTTAATGGCTACTGCAGAGTATGTTACTAAAGTACATGCTGTTTGTACCAGAACAGGAAACTTAGCACAATATAGTTTTAGAAAATCTAAAAACGATAATCTTGTTTTATTAGGTGAAACAGAAGAGTATGAGCCACTAAGTAGAGCTGCATATTACAAAGCCACCATGCGAGAGAAAATCAAAGAAATGAAGGTTACCGAAGCAGAAGAAATAGAAGCAAAAACTAAAACATCTAATGGCTAAGGCTAAAGAAACTATTCTAGAAATAGATTTAAAAGCACTAAAACATAACTTTGAGTTTTTAAAATCTAAAGTATCTAAAAACACTAAAATGTTAGCGGTAGTTAAAGCGTTTGCATATGGAAGTGATGCTTTAGAAGTCGCTAAATATCTTCAAGATTTAAAAGTCGATTATTTTGCTGTAGCCTATACTTATGAAGGTGTAGCACTTCGTGATGCTGGAATCACAACTCCTATTTTAGTACTACATCCTCAACCTACAAGTTTTGACACCATAATAGAGCGTTGCTTAGAACCCAGTTTGTACTCACAACGTGTTTTAGACGCTTTTGCTTTAACAGCTCAAAATCATAAACAAACTAATTACCCAATACATTTAAAATTTAATACAGGACTAAATAGATTGGGTTTTGCTGAAGTAGAGATTCCGCAGATATTAGCAACTTTAGATAAAACCAAAAGTATAAAAGTGTGTTCTCTATTTTCACATTTAGCAGCAAGTGAAGATTTAAACCAGAAAGTATTCACTTCAAAACAAATTGAATTATTTAAGTCTATTGCAGACCAATTATATCAGAAATTAGACTACAAACCTTTTCTACACCAATGTAATACTTCAGGAATCATCAATTATCCAGAAGCACATTTTGATATGGTTAGAAGCGGAATTGGGATTTACGGTTTCGGAAACGATCCAAAAACCAACACGTATTTAAAACCAATTGCAACTTTAAAAACAACTATTTCTCAAATCCATACTTTAAAAAAAGGTGAAAGTTTAGGTTATAATAGAGGTTTTATTACACAAAAAGAAACCAAAACAGCAACACTACCAATTGGACATGCAGATGGTATTAAACGTCAATATGGAAATGAAAATGGTTTTGTAATCATAAACAACCAAAAAGCTCATATTTTAGGTAATGTTTGTATGGACATGATTATGGTAGACATTACTAATATTAATTGCCAAGAAGGTGATGAAGTTATCGTTTTTAACCAAACGCATACTGCCGAAATTTTATCAAAAAATGTGCAATCTATCTCTTACGAATTACTCACAGCTGTATCTCAGCGTATAAAACGCGTGTTTCATCGATAAGACAACATTAGATAGTCTCTTATTTTTACTTTTATGTTAAAATTTTAAGTAAATTGTACTTATTAATATTAACTAACATTAAAATAATAAAATTATGCTTAAAGAATTTAAAGAATTTATTACAGGTGGTAACGTTGTTGAGTTTGCTGTAGCTGTAATTATGGCAGGAGCAATTGGTGCTGTTGTTATGGGATTTGTAAATAACATTATTATGCCAATTGTAGGTCACTTTGCAGGCGGATCAGATTTTTCACAATTAAAAATAATTTTAGACGAAGCAACTGTAGATGCTACAGGTAAAGCTGTTGCAGAAAATGCTATAATGTGGGGATCATGGGTAAACACAATTGTTAACTTAATAATTGTTGGATTTGTAATGTTTATGATTGTTAAAGCATACAACAAAGCTAAAAAGCCAGCAGCAGATGCACCACCAGCTGGACCATCTGATAATGACTTATTAATGGAAATTAGAGATGCTTTAAAAAAGTAATCTAAATTTTTAAATTATTATAAAAACCGATTTTAAATTTAAAATCGGTTTTTTTTATGCCTTCTTTTTAGGAAAAAATTAAGTCTGTTATTAATTAATCTTCCTATAAATAACCTAATTTTGAATACTTAAAAATATAAATTCAAAAAAATGAGAGTAGCAGTAATTGGTGCAACAGGAATGGTTGGTAAGGTCATGTTAAAAGTTTTACAAGAAAGACAATTTCCGATAACAGAATTTATACCAGTTGCTTCAGTACGCTCTGTAGGTAAAACCATTACCTATAACAATAAAGACTATACTATTGTTGGTTTACAAGATGCTGTTAATCTAAAACCAGATATTGCCTTATTTTCTGCAGGAGGAAGCACCTCATTAGAATGGGCTCCAAAATTTGCAGAAGTTGGTACAACTGTAGTTGACAATTCTTCTGCTTGGAGAATGGATCCAACAAAAAAATTAGTAGTTCCAGAAATTAATGCATCAGAACTAACCAAAGAAGACAAAATTATAGCTAATCCAAATTGCTCTACCATACAATTAGTAATGGCTTTATACCCATTACACAAAAAATATAAAATGAAACGTGTTGTGATATCTACCTATCAATCTGTTTCTGGTACTGGTGTTAAAGCTGTAAAACAACTAGAAAACGAAATTGCAGGCATAAAAGGCGAAATGGCTTACCCTTACCCAATAGGAAGAAATGCATTACCACATTGCGATGTTTTTGAAGCAAATGGATACACAAAAGAAGAAATGAAATTAGCTAGAGAACCACAAAAAATATTAAACGACCGTACGTTTTCTGTATCTGCAACAGCAGTTAGAATACCAACAGCAGGTGGACATTCCGAATCTGTAAATGTAGAATTTGAAAGCGATTTTAATCTTACAGATGTTAGAAAACTATTAAGTCAAACACCAGGTATAATCGTCCAAGATAACACAGATACAAACACCTATCCAATGCCAATTTATGCACACGATAAAGATGATGTTTTTGTAGGTAGAATTAGAAGGGATGAAACCCAACCTAGCACTCTAAATATGTGGATAGTTGCAGACAATTTACGTAAAGGTGCTGCTACCAATACTGTGCAAATTGCAGAGTATTTAGTTGCTAATAACTTGTTATAATAGTTTTTTAATTAAAATGAAATAATATCCAAAACGTTTATAAACCATTGTAAGCGCTTTTTTGTTTATTTTTATAACAACTAAATGAACAAACAACCATGAAAAAATTAGCACTCTGCTTAATAACACTTTCAATAGTTATGTCTTGTAAAGAGGAAAAACAACCCCATAAAGAAATTACTGTAGCCTATCCAAAAACAGAAACGGTGGATACAGTAACCGACTATTTTGGAACCAAAGTTAAAGACCCTTACAGATGGTTAGAAGATGATAGAAGTACACAAACCGAAAACTGGGTAAAAGAACAAAACAAGACTACTTATGGATATTTAGACAATATTCCTTATAGAGACGAATTAAAAAATCGCCTTGAAAAACTATGGAATTATGAAAAAATAGGTTCACCTTTTAAAGAGGGAAATTACACCTACTTTTATAAAAATGATGGATTACAAAATCAATATGTAATTTACCGTTATAAAACTGGTGATAATCCAAGTACAGCGACAGTCTTTTTAGATCCAAATACC
>JALZUT010000017.1 GCA_023300575.1 Olleya sp. | reverse complement strand
AACCATAACACATGTCCAATTTCACCTTCAATCACATCGCACTTTCTGTAAAAAACGTAAACATTTCTGTTTCGTTTTACCAAAAGGTCTTTCAATTTAAAGAAATTAAAAACACAGCATCAGATTCTAAAACCAGATGGTTAGCGTTAGGTAAAGGCAAAGAGCTACATCTAATACCTAGACAAGATGCTGAGATAAAAACCAATAAAGCAGTTCATTTTGCTTTATCAACTGAAGGTATAAATGTGTTTATAAACCATTTAACAATTTTAAAAATCGAGTATTCAGACTGGAAAGACACACCAAACAAAGACTATATTAGAAAGGATGGCATTAATCAGGTTTACTTCCAGGATCCTGATGGCTATTGGATTGAAGTAAATAATGCAATTTAAAAACAAAAAAATCGCTCTAAAGCGATTTTTTTTTGTTTTATAATACTATAAGTCCTACATCATCTTTAAGGTGTTAACCTCTTGTTCTGTAAGTATTTTCCAGTTACCACGTGGAATGTCTTTTTTAGTTAAATGTGCAATTGCAACGCAATCTATTCTAACCATTTCGTATTTTAAATGGTCAAAAATGGTACGCAAAATGGTGTTTCCTGTATTTTTTATTTTAATCCCTATTTCTTTTTTTGTCGCATTATCTATATAGCTTACTTCTTCTACAGATACTAGCTTACCTTCTACTTTAAAACCTTCTCTAATCTTTCTAAGGTCTTCGGCTTTTAAATTTTTATCTAGTTCTAAATGAAATAAACGGGTTACCCCTTTATTAGAACTTGTAAAACGGTTAACTACTGCTTCATCATTTGTAAACAACAACAACCCTGTAGAACCACGTCCTAAACGTCCAATTGGTTTTACTCTTGAAGCTGTTGCATTAGCAACCAAATCCATAACTGTACGTCCTTTTCCTTCACTTGTTGTGGTTGCAAAACCTTTAGGTTTATTTAATAACACATAGGCTTTTGGTTCTGGGTTAATTCGGGCTCCATCAAAACGAATTTCGTCAGTAAGTTTTACTTTATAACCCATCTCTATAACCACTTTACTATTTACGGTTACTAGACCCATTGCTATATTTTGATCGGCTTCTCTACGCGAGCATAAACCAGAATTAGCAACGTATTTATTTAAACGTATTAGATCTGGGTTTGATGATTGTTTTTGTCTTTGTTTTTTATCAAAAGCAGGCTTAGTAGTTGTCTCTCCTTCATTTTTCAATCTTTTTTTAGGTCTAAAAGGCTCTTTTGGAGCTGCTTTTCCTTTTCCTTTTCCTTTTCCTTCGCGTGCTTTACTCATGATTAAAAATTTTTTGCAAATCTACAATGTTTTTTTGATTATAAGTTGAAAACCTGATGTTTAGTACTTCATTGCGTTAGGGGTGTAGTGGCATCCTTTTTTTTGTTGCATATATGCAAAAAAAAACACGACCCTTCGACAAGCTCAGGGTAAACGATCAAACCTGCCCCTTGTGGTAACTCCCAAATATTAGTCTTTATATTCTACGGTAGATTGACGTATCCTATTGACTGTTAGCTTTGTTACATCTGGACGAGAATAATGACCTACTGGGTCAAAATTTTGACGTTCTTCCAACACACGGTTAAAGTCTAAGGTTGCTGTAATCAATCCTTCTTTGGTCAGGACTGGCTCGATAAGCCACTCGCCATTAGGACTTGCAATACAACTTCCTCCATTTGCTAAAACGTCTGGAGATTTTTCTAGAATTTTATCTAAATGTGGTGTGTCCTTCGGGAAGTCTGCTTTGGTCATTAAACTAGATGCAGATATAACATAACTTCTAGACTCGCGCGCAATAAAACGCGTGATGTCTTTTGTATTATGATCGCTTCCTGGCCAAACTGCGATATGCAAATTTTCGCCTAGACCATACAAAGCAGTTCTAGGAAGTGGCATCCAGTTTTCCCAACAGTTTAGTCCACCAACTGTAAAGTGTTTAAGAGGATGTACTTTTAAGCCATTACCATCTCCTGGCGCCCAAGTTAAGCGCTCGTCATAGGTTGGTTGCAGTTTACGGTGTACAGATTTAATCTCGCCTTCTTCACTTATGTAAACTAAAGAAGCATAAATGCTGTGTCCTCCTCTGTTTTTAGCACGTTCCATAACACCTAAATATACTGCTATTTTATGTTGTTTTGCTAATGTACAAATAGAGTCTAACTCTCCAGCTTCTATCATTATCGAGTTTCTAACATAGGCTGCGTGTAACTCTTTATTGACTTTGGTATCCCATTCTGCTCCACCAGTTAATGCAACCCAAAATGGATAACCTGGTACTAATGCTTCGCCAAACACAACTAATTCTGAACCTTGCTTAGCTGCTTTTATTATATTGACTTCTACTTTTTTTAAGGTTTCGTTCTTATTTAAAAGCACAGGTGTTATTTGTGCAATTGCAACTTTTAGGGTATTTTCCATGGTTATAAAATTCGGTTTAAAACTAAATCTACATTAATAAGCAAGATACTAAACACACCTGCTACAATAATAAATTTAAGTATGTTATGCAGCCATAAATACTGCGTTTTAGTATTAGATGTCCAGAGTAAAATCAGGTAAATAATTAGCAATCCTTCGCATATATAAAAGTAACCATACATCTGACCAATATCAAATCTAGTTACTAAAAAATAAACTGGAAACAGCGTTGCAATGACTAAAAAAGTAATAATTTTTTTTGAAAATGATTCGCCATACACAATCGGAATTGTTCTATAGTTAAGTGTTAAGTCTCCTTTTATGTTTTCTAGGTCTTTGGTTAATTCTCTAATAACTATTATTAAAAATAAGAATGTAGCATGTACAAAAATGACAGATTTTAAATTAGAATAGTATACAAAAATGACAAAAAATGGCGCTAGCGTTAATACTGCTGATACTAGATTACCAGTAATTGGTAATCTTTTAAGTTTGTGCGAATAGAACCAAATGGCGAAAATATAAAATGAAAAGAATAAAACTGGTTTAAACGATACATAGCTAGCTAAGATTACTGCTGAAAAATTAAGCACAAAATAAAAAGACAGTTTTGTGTTTTGACTGACCAATTTATCTAACATTGATTTGTTTGGTCGGTTGATTAGGTCTTTCTCAGAATCGTAAAAATTATTAATAATATAACCACCAGCTATTACTGCTGCAGATGCTAAAACTAGCATTAGCAAATTAACATCAAACAACACCTTTTTTAAAGGTTTGTCTGGTGCAAAAATATAAATTGAAGTCAAATATTGAGCTATTACTACAACTAAAATATTGTAGCCTCTTACCACAGAAAACATGCTAAAAAACTTAAGTAGAATGTGTTTCTGTTTTCTTTTGAGCATTAGTTTTAAATTCTAATATTCTTTTGCTATGCTAAGAGTAATATGTTTTATTTTAGAAGTTATATACAACTTCTAATTTATAATCTTTTAGTGCTTTTTCTGCAATCTCAATATCTTGAGTAAACCCTAAAATATAACCACCACCACCAGAACCGCAAAGTTTTAAATAGTAATCGTTAGTTTCTATCCCTTTTTTCCATATGTCATGAAACTGATCAGGAATCATAGGTTTAAAGTGGTTTAAGACCACTTTTGATAGTTGTTTTGTGTTTTTAAATAAAGATTTAATATCACCTTTTAAGAAATCATCTACACAAGCATCTGTATGTTTTATAAACTGATCTTTTAGCATTTTTCTAAACCCTTCTTGCTTCATGCTTTCCATAAAAATGTGAACCATTGGAGCAGTTTTTCCTACAATACCAGAATCTAATAAAAACACAGCACCTTTACCTACTTTGGTTTGAGTTGGTATACCTGTAGCTTCAATATTTTCTTGCGAATTTATTAAAATAGGCAAACTCAAATAGCTGTTTAGTGGATCTAAACCTGATGATTTTCCGTGAAAAAACGATTCCATTTCACCAAAAATAACTTTTAACTTTAGTAGTTTTTCTCTAGTTAAGTTTTCTAGAACTGTTATTTTGTCTTGTGCATATTTATCATAAATAGCAGCAACTAAAGCACCACTACTTCCAACGCCATACCCTTGAGGTATTGAAGAATCAAAATACATTCCTACTTCAACGTCTGCTCTTAGTTTTTCAATTTCAAAAACAACCAAATCTTCAGTTATGTTTTCTATATAAGCAGTAAAACGTGATAGACTTTGGTTAGATTTTTTTGCTTGATCGGATGAATTATCATCCATTTTTAAAGCACCATTATAAAAATTATAAGGAATTGAAAGACCTTTAGAGTCTTTGATAATTCCATATTCTCCGAAGAGTAAGATTTTTGAATAAAATAAAGGACCTTTCATATGCTATTTATAAATTGGCTTGTATAAAGTTACAATTGTTTTGCACCAAAACCAATCCTATCACAAATATAATGACCGTTTTGACAATATGCAACTAAGTCGGTCTTAATGAATTCATAAATTTTATCTGCATATTGTTCTGGATATAAGACATGTACATTTGCTCCTGCATCTAAAGTAAAACAAATAGGCAATGCGGTTTTTTTTCTAAAGCTCCAAATTTTATTAATTATTTGAAGTGTATTTGGTTTCATTAAAATAAAATAGGGCATACTTGTCATCATCATAGCATGAAGTGTTAATGCTTCACTTTCTACTAGTCCAATAAAAGCCTTTAAATCTCCTGTTTCTAGAATGGTTTTAATACTTGAAATATTAGCAACTGCTTGCTTAAAACGTTCTTGTGCAAAAGGATGGTCATGCATTAAATTATGCCCAACTGTACTACTAACTTGTTTTTCGCCTTTATCAACTAATAGGATTGTATCATGGTAATTTTTAAAGTTGTCATGTACTTTATAAGGGTATTTTACGCCATACAAATCGCTACTACCTTCAATTCCTGGATGTTTTCCCCAAACTACTAAGTCGCCTTCTAAACTTCTAGATGCACTTCCTGATCCTAAACGTGCTAAAAAAGAGGCTTTTTGGATAAAGTATTCTTCAGTCATTTTGACTTCACTTAATGACTTTTCAAGACTCATTAAACATAAAGCTAAAGCGCTCATTCCGGAAGCAGAGGAAGCAATTCCTGAACTGTGCGGAAAGGTGTTTTTAGTTTTTATGGTAAAACTAAAGGCTTTTAAAAATGGTAAATAGACTTCTATACGTTTAAAAAATGTTTCGATTTTAGGTTTAAAATCTGGCTTTATTTCATCATTTAAAAAGACCTCAAACAAAAACTCTTCGGTTTTATCACTTCTTTTTTGATAAGTTAATTCTGTAATGGTTTTACATGCATTTAAAGTGAAACTAATTGATGGGTTTTCTGGAATTTGGTTGTCTTTTTTTCCCCAATATTTTACTAAAGCAATATTGCTAGGCGAAGACCAAGATACTTTACCATCACTTAGTTTGCTAGGACAACTTTCTAATACAAAAGACTTTAAATTCATCAACTAAATAAGTTTTAGCAAAGATAGTTTTATTATTTAATATAATTCCCTACATTTACTATCGAATGAACATTCAGTTGTTGGGTTATTTTTTTATTATTAACCTAAAAACAATTTTCATTCTTGTGTGTGTGTGTGTGTGTAAATAACTAATAATTGACAAAATAGCTCTGCTTAAAATTTTGCTATTAACTTCTTTGTCAATCTAAAATTTCAGTCTAGTCAATGGACAAAAAACAACGTATTATCATTACTATGCTTGAACTAGTAGTTAAGCAAGGTGTCCACTCTACTCCTATGTCTCAAGTTGCAAAAGAGGCTAATGTTGCAGTGGGTACAATATACCATTATTTTGAAAATAAGAATCAAATTATTGAGGAGATTTACCGTATGATTAATCAAGATTATGGTGTAGTTTTAATGGCTAATTTACCAGAAGACAATTTCAAAAAACAATTTGAGGCTATGTGGTCAAATCTTTACAATTATTTTGTTGGCAACCCATTAGCATTTCAGTTTGTAGAGTTTGTTGGTGTGCCACCAATTATTACTAAAGATTTAATGAAAGAGTCTGTACAGCACATTACAGATGTAAAAAACTTCTTTTTACAAGGCATATTGGATGGTCATTTAAAAAATATACAATTAAGATTAATTATGCAATTTGCTTTTGGTAATGTTGTATCTGCAGTTAGATTAAAGGATAAAGATGATTTTGAAATGAATGAAGATCAAATTAAAGCTGCAGTTAGGATGTCTTGGGATTGTGTTAAAAAAGATTAACTTATCTTTTTAATTATTTCTAAAAGCTTTACCAAAGTCTTATAATTCTTGGTAGTTGCTGTGACTTTTATTTTTTTTAAAAAAAATTAGTATTACATTTTGCTCTACCATAACCTTGACTATTATACAAATAAATATAGTCTTCTACCAGCCTAAACGTTTCATTTGGACAACTTAAGGTTTCTAATTCTTTTATTTGAGTTGTTTGTGGATGTTTAAAGCTGTTTGGTTTAATGACTTCTAAAAATGGATAAGCACTAAGTAAATTTTGAATTTGAAACGGTTTTTTAACTAAAACTGGCACTTCAAATTTAAACTGTTTTAAAATAACGTGCTGTATTTTCTCTTGTAATATTGTAGTGTTTTTTTCTGAAGATTGAAACACCACATTACCAGATTGAATATAAGTTGAAATGTTTTTAAATTTTAGTTTAGCTAATGCTTCTCGTAATTCTTGCATTGATATTTTTTTTTATTTCCGCCAACATTTATTCATCTAAAAATACAAAATACGTTTCCATATTAATTCATTATATTTTTAGCTACAATGTAAGCACCAGTCCAAGCATTTTGAAAATTAAATCCACCAGTAACTGCATCTATATTAATAATTTCGCCTACTAAATATAGATTTTCATACAGTTTGCTTTGGTAATTTTTAAAGTTAATTTCTTTTAAATCTACACCTCCAGCAGTAACAAACTCTTCTTTAAAAGTGCTTTTTCCGTTTACATTAAATATTGCTTTTGTAAGTTGATTGGCAAGTGCTTCTAGTTGTACTTTATTTAAATCTGCCCAACGGGTTTCGGTAGTAATTGAAGCTGCGCTAACTAAAGTTTTCCAAAGTCGTTTTGGTAAATCAAACTGAGTATAATTAATTACTGTTTTTTTTGAAAGCTCTTGCTTATATTCTTTTAATTGTCCTATTACATTATTAAAATCTTGATTAATAAAATTAACCTCAATCTTAAATTTATAGTCTTGATTTGCTAACTCTAAAGCGCCATAAGCTGAAAGTTTTAAAATAGATGGTGCGCTCATGCCCCAATGAGTGATTAGTAGAGGTCCTGAAGATTCTAAATTAGAATTGACCACTTTTACTGTTACATTTTGTGCTACAACACCTGGTATCTCTTTTATTCTTTCATCCTTTATATTAAAAGTAAATAATGAAGGAACTGGTTTTGAAATAGCATGTCCTAAATCCTCCAAATAGGACCAGATTTTTGGATTACTTCCTGAAGCTACTATTAGTTTTTTTGAAGAAAACTGACCATTTTTAGTTTCAATTTCCCATTGTTCATTTACTTCTTTAAAACTAGTTACAGAATGATTAGTTAGCACCTCAACGTTATACTTTTTAGCTTCGTTTAAAAAACAATCAATAATAGTTTGCGAACTGTTAGTTACAGGAAAAATGCGACCGTCTTCTTCTATTTTTAGTTCTACTCCTCTGCTCTCAAACCATTGCATTGTATCACCAGTCATAAATGTATGGAATGGTCCTAACAACTCCTTTTCGCCTCTTGGGTAATACGTGACTAACTCTTGAGGTATAAACTGTGCATGTGTTACATTGCAACGTCCACCACCAGATACTTTAACTTTAGTTAGCACCTCTTTACCTCGCTCTAAAATGGCTACTTTTAGTTTTGGATGTAATTCTGCAATATTGATAGCTGCAAAAAAACCTGCTGCTCCACCACCAATTATTAAAATGTCATAGTGTTTCATAATCGGTTAGTACAATCAAAAATTACATTAGCTTTTTTATAGGTTTTCATACGCTTAATCATTTCTTTATGGATGGGAGAGTATTTTAAAAAAGACCTTTTGCCCTACGATATCCTATTTTTAATGGTTGTTTCATTAACTTTATAAAAAATACAATTTATGACATTTCAATTAAAACCTATACTTGTTTTTGCATTACTTTTTATCTCTTGTAATACAGGAAAATTAACTATTAATGGGTCTATTGATAAAGATTTAGACGAAACCTCTGCTGCAGAAACAGTTACTAATTCTAATTTGGTTTGGACTATTGAGGATGCTGGAAATAAAAATAATGTTTATGGAATGGATGTAAAAGGAAACATTATAAAAAACATAAATATTAGTAATACTAAAAATAGAGATTGGGAAGATTTAACAAGCGATGATGATGGTAATCTATACATTGGCGATTTTGGAAATAACTCTAGAAAACGTAACACATTTTTTATCTATAAAATTGAAAAAATAGCAACTATTAAAGACAAAACAGAAGCGAAAACTATCACTTTTACTTTACCAAAAGATATGAAATCTGAAGATTTTGAAGCGTTCTTCTTATGGAATAACAACTTTTATATTTTTAGTAAAGAAGATAAAAAAACTAAGGTTTTTAAAGTCCCAAACCAGATAGGAAAACAAACTGCAACTTTTGTCACAGAATATCAATTAAAAGGCAAATACACACGTGTAACCGCTGCAGACATTAGTCCAAATGGTAAAACCGTAGTGCTTTTAAATCATGATAAAATTTGGACATTAACGAACTTTAAAAGTGATAATTTTTTTGTCGGAAAAGTAAAAGCTATAGCTTTATACCACAAATCTCAAAAAGAGGGGATTTGCTTTAAAGATAACACTTCGCTTATTATTACAGATGAAGATTCTGGCAAGGAGGATAATCATATTTATAGTTTAAAAATTTAGTCCAAAACCAAATGTAAAACGGAAACCTTCTTCACTATTAAAAAAATTGAAGGTACCCGAAACACTATCTGCTGCTGTTACCCAAAAACCACCTCCATAATCATTATGCCAAACTTTTGAGTTGTCGTTTTTTGACCATACTTTACCAAGATCACCTCCTATAAAAACACCTAATTGAAGTGGTAATGTTTTTGTTTTAAAGGAATTAAAACCATACCTTAAATCAGCACTTCCTGTTAAACTATTTTTTCCAGTAAAACGTTGTAGACGATAACCTCTTAATCCAGATTCAGCTCCAATATTTGCTGCTTGATAGAAAATTAAATCATTACCAAATCTTAATTGTGATCTTACATCTGTTTTTAAAACTAGTTTTCTATTTGTTGATAATCCATTATAAAAACCAATATCTGTATTTATAAATCCGTAAGTATATTTAGTGTCTTCTAGTTCTGTTTTGGCTCCAACATCTAAACCAAAGGTCATCCCTCTAGTTGGGTTAGCTACATTGTCAAAACTTTGATAATTAAAATTACCTTCTAAACCCATAAACAGTCTTCTTTTATAAAAATCCAGGTTGACTATTGAGGGCTGTATAGTTTCAATAAAACGATCTGTAGTTTCATTTATCTCAATAGCCTCGGTTGTTAATTTTAGTCCGTAATCACTACCAAAATTACCTTTTTTAAGAATCCCTACACTTACAGCATAAATACTTGTTTTTACTCTATTATAATCAAAATCTAACACATGGTCATTGTTAACGGTTTCGTTACCAAATCCAAAAAAGTTATTAGTAAAATTATTATTTGTTAGTTGACCAGCTACGTGTAAATCCCACTCATCAAAAAAGTGTGTGAATTCGCCATCATAATTAAGACTAAAACCGCTAGTTTCAAAAGAATAATCACCTTTAAAAAGGTGTTGTTGAGAGAATGGGTTTCTAGAAAACCCTTTAATGGTATAATTAAAATCAAATCCAAGTTTAACACCATCATCAGGATTATAACCTAAACAAGGAGTAATTAAACTTGTTTTTATTATGTCTTTTTGAAAATCAAATAAATTATTATTATAAATGTCTGTAAAATTAATTTTTGCTCCTTTATTCTCTACTATTGTATTTGGTTTAGACTTATGGTCATAGATATGCACACGTCTACCGTTTTTAATGATATACTGGTCATTATTTTGTCCACCAATAATTCTGGTAAAAATAAGATTGTTAGCTTTTCCTTTTACTTCAATTACATCATCATCATCTAAAGCATAAATCCATAATTCTTTAGTTATAGCTTTATTAAATATTCTATCTACTATTACGTCTGCTTTTTTACCGTCTTTAATTCTAGAAATAACAACTTGGGTCTGGTTATCTCCAATTCTATCAACCTCTATATAATCGTCCTTATCGGTACCTGTAAGTACTACAAGCTTATTTAAATAATTATAATAACGTTGTGCTATATCTGTTAAATTACCACGACGTCCTTTTAAAAAACTTTTAATTTGCTGTAACGATTTACCTTGTGTCTCTTTAGGCACTTTGGTAAATGCTTTTTCTATTACTGCATCTGTTATATTATCTTGAAGAAACTTTGCCTCTTTTAACCAAATATCTAAATCAGACTTTTGAATTAATACTTTGTCTAGTTTAACACCAGCACTATTCATCCATTCTATATTTTTAAGGTCTGCATCATAGACTAGCAACTGTTTTGGAGAGCCCGAAATAAAGCGCATTACATCTAACAAAGTGCCATCAAAATTAGAGAACACTTGGTCACGATCTCTTGGTATTGGTCGGTATAATTTATCTCCATTTGGCTGGTTAAATTGTGCCCATCTCCATTGGTCTTGATGCCTGTTCCAATCGCCTAAAAGCAAATCAAAAAGACGTGCTCTGATAAAAGCGCTCTCGTCAATTTTATGTTTTTCGTCTGATCTAATTTTTTTAATAATATCATGTGTACTTTGTATATCGTCTGCATAACCAAAACTTATATCATCATTATAACTATTTTCTGGTCGCTCTTCTATTAAATACAATTCGTCGCCATAATTTTTGTTATAATTTTTTAAATATTTATGCTTTGGTATATAGAACAACTTAGTATTGGTATGATATACTTTAGCTGCATCGGACAAGTCTGGAACGACAGAAAAGGCATAAGGATGTGCAGCTGTATAAAAATCTAAGATTAGGTCTTCAACTTTAGTTTTTTTAAAATCATCATCAAGATATGTTTTTTTAAACAGTACTGTTTGCAAATATTGTGTTGCGCTTTTGCGCAGAGCTCTCATATTATATTGATGACCATCTTTGGTCTGTAATCTTAATGATCTGGTTTGGTGCTCTCCTCCTTCTCTAACAATTTCTAATCCACCATAAAGGGTATCTAAAGTTGTTACTGTTACTTCAATTTTTTGGCTGTATAGAGCTGTATATTTTTTGTCAAAAAAAGTTTTATGAATTTCTGATTTATCTGTTTCATCCTTGTTGTAGATAGATGCTTTTGTTGTTGCAGGAAAAGTATTGGGTAAAGTAGATACATCAAATACAGGCTGTGTTTTATTAAAAATTTGATGTGTAAATAGAAGTTTTGCTTGACTATTTTCTTCAGCATAATAATTAACGAAAGTACTTCCATCTTCATATATAATAAGTTCAGCAAATCCTTGTTTACCTGTAGAAAATAATCCATTATTGCTAAGTGATGCACCACCATCTTTTGCACCAGATCCAGAGACTATTTGTTTAATTCCGTTGTTTTCTATATACTGCAAGTTATGTTCATGACCAGAAGCAAAAACAATATTATCATACTCTAAAGCCAAAGTCTCTATACGGCTAACCATTTTATTATAACGCTTATTATAACGATCTTGAATAGACACGCCTCCTTGTGCTCTAATTTGAGTAGCTAAAGATCCTAAAATAGGTAAAGGTATTTTACTTTTAGAAGGATATAGATGTTTTTTTTTAGCAAAATAACCACCATGTACGCCATTTGTATACATTGGATGATGCATAGCCACAATAACACGTTTGTTTTGTGCTTTTTTAAATTCGCCTTCTAGCTCTAACAAAAAACGTGCTCTTGTTTTAATCTCGCAATCGTCATTTATTGTTGGATGCTCGTCCCAATTTACAAGATACCATTGTGTATCAATTATAATAAGTTGCACCTCATCACTGACTTCAATAACCTCAAGCGGACATCCATTTTCTGGTTTAAATGTATTTTTACCTAAAGCGCCTTCAACATAATTTTCTTCATCTTTTAATCCAATAACACCATTTGCATACCAATCATGATTCCCTGGAATAAAAACTGTTTTTCCTTTAAATTCTTCAACCGTATTAATTTGTGCTTGTATGTGGTTTATAGCATCACCATAATCTTCTTGTTCTCTTTTTGGCAAACCAGCTGGGTAAATATTATCTCCTAAAAATATGGTATAATCGTCTTTTGTATCTTTTTTTTCTATAAAGTTTTTAAAAGCTGTTAAGCCTTTTGAAAACCCATTTTTTGGAGATTTTCCAGCATCACCAACTAGATAAAATATTTTGTGGATTGGTTTATTAGGAAGCTGAATTTTATTTACATTTTCATCTCTATATTGTGTCTCATAAATAGCACAATTGTTTAATAAAAAAGCAAAAAGAAAAGTTAGAATTATGTTATTTTTAGTCATTAAGTATTTTTAGTTTTATTTTTTTAGTAATTTGGGTTAAAATTATTTCAATATATGTCTGAAATCATCGAAAAAACAAAAAATTTTGTTTTTGAACTCCTTAAAAATGAACTACCTAACGCAATAGTGTACCATAATCACACACACACTTTACGAGTTTTTAAAAGTACAAAAGAAATTATAGAAAACACTAAAGTTGATGTTGAGGATGCGAAAATACTGCAACTAACAGCTTTATTACATGATATTGGATATACTAAAATACGTGATGGACATGAAGAAGAAAGTGTTAAAATAGCAACTGCATTTTTATCTAAAGAAGGTGTTGATAACACTACTATAAAAGCTATAGCACAGTGCATAATGGCAACAAAATTTGATAGTGAGCCCCAAAATGAATTAGAAAACATTATAAGAGATGCAGATGCTTCTCATTTTGGAAAAAAATACTTCCCAGAAGCTAGCGAGTTTTTAAGAAAAGAATTAGAACTAGCAGGAGTTAGAAATTACACACCTAGTGAGTGGTTAAATCTAAACATTAAAGTACTTTCAAAAAAACATCGCTACTATACCGATTACGCTTTAAAAAATTGGCAAACTCAAAAAGAAAAAAACTTATCTAAACTTATTAAATCTAAAAAAAAACAAAAGACAAAGCTTAAAACCGAAGAGCTTAAAGCCAAATACAAAGCCCAATATAAAAACGAAAGCCCAGAGCGTGCCATTCAATCTTTTTACAGAACTGCTTTAAAGAACCATATTAAACTTAGTGATATTGCAGATACAAAAGCAAACATACTACTATCGGTAAATGCCATTATTATATCTGTAGTTTTGGGGAATTTAATTTCTAAACTAGATACTAATCCTTATTTAATTTGGCCAACAGTAGTCTTTACATTATTTAGTGTTATTTCTATGATCATGTCTATTATTGCAACACGTCCAAATGTAACCAGTGGACAGTTTACCAAAGAGGATGTTATTAAAAAAGAAGTTAATCTTACTTTTTTTGGTAACTTTCATAAAATGAGTCTAAAAGATTTTGATTGGGCTATAAAGGAAATGCTTAAAGATAAAGACTATGTTTACAGAAATTTAACCAAGGATTTATATTTTCTAGGTCTAGTTTTAGAACGAAAATACCGTTTACTGCGTATTACATATACCATTTTTATGATAGGTATTATAGTATCCTTAATTGCTTTCGGAATTGCAGTTAAAAACAACCCAGGAGCAAATATTGAAGAGGTATCAGAGACCTCTGAAATTATAAAATCGACTCAAACTAAGGAAGCTTATTTAATTGGTTGTTAAGATTTAATTGTGTTCATTAAATCTTCATAGGTATAAAACGCTTTTGTTTTAGTTTTATCTTGGTACAAGATGTCAACTCTTATCGCTTTTAGACCTGTAACACCTTGTAAATCTTCTAATTGTAAAACCTCTACTTCTTTACCTAATTTATTCTTAGCTTGTAAAAAGCTTACATACTTTAAATATTCTTGTTCATCTTCTTTTTGAGAATAGACGATAGACAGTTTTCCTTTATCTGTGATACGCTCTTCAGTGCCTTTTATATTTGCTTTATCTACACGCTTTTTAACAACCTCATAGCGTGCATTATAAGTGCCATCTACATCAAAATGTTTTTCGTCTGGTCTAAATCTAATAGATAATGGTTGACTAAAAACCAAAATCATTGAAGCAACATCTAAAGCTAATGGGTATTTATCTTGTTTGTTATAATACCTATTTTCCATCTCTATCATAACTTGCATTTGCCATAAACGTAAGTTATATAAGTAAATCTCGTTAAAAGAATGCTCTTTAGTTATGGCCTCACCAATGTACATGTTATGTTCTACTCCGTCTGTTTTAAAACGCTCAAAAAAATGAGGATACATTTTTTGCGCTTCTACTTGCTTTTTATCTAAAAAAGACGACATGTTTTTATTGATTAGACTGATGGTGTCATCGTAATTTTTTCTAAAAAAATAGATGACGTTTAAGTTACTGTCTATTTTACTAAAATAGTCTTCAATCGGTTTGCTTAAATGCGATTTAGATTTTAATTGAAATTTAAAAAGCGGCTCTATTTCTTTTTTTAAAAAATGTGTGATTTGCTGTTCACTATCAACTTTAAATTGAAATTTCAAATCCTTCAAATGCGTTTTTATTTGAAACATTATTTGCTCTAAAATTGGTATTGGTTCTGTTTTATAAGCTTTTCTCACAATAAGATTCGCCATTTTAAGTTGCAAAGCTAGATCTTTTTGCGTAGCAGTATTCCTTGCATCAGAAGAGCCTTTAACATCTATCTGACCAAATAAAGGATATACATTTTTAAAACTTATTTCATTAAATGCAACCTCCTCTTTTCCTTCATTTTGATCTATCATAAACTGCTTTGCAGCTTTGGTAAACTTCCATTTTACACTTGGATGAATAGAGGTACATTCCCGTTGTATAATAGCTTCTATTAAATTAGATTCGTCTGTTTTAGACCGTTTTACAGCAGATAAAATAAATGGCATTACGTCTACCAATTTATTGGCATTTATGCTATTTAAAACTTTTGGTTTTCTAGACACCAATTCTAATACAGCTAATAGTTGACCATTTTCTGCAATAGGTGCAAAAATGGCGCTTTTAATACCTTGTTCTTTTAATGTTTTTATTTGAGGTGCTTTACCTTTAGACTTCTTATAATAATAATCAACATCAGACACACTATAGTAAGACTGCTCTTTGAGTAATTTAGTATAACTCTTCTGGCAAAAAGCTTTATCACAACTTAACTCCAGATTAGTTTTTAACAAATAACTACTAATATTAGAGTCGTAAACTTGCGCTAAGACATCATCTTCCTTATTGTAAATAGAAAATCCTACTTCAAGATCTTTCATATTAAATAACGAACGGAAAATATCTTGAAAGTCTTTCATAAAACTTTCATCTTTACCCTGACTACTACCTATTAAAGTCGATTTTATATTAGAAATAGATTGGTCGTCTGTTACATCAAAAATATTAGCTATTACAAATCCTTTGGCAATGTAACTATTTTGTGGAAATTTTTCTTTCCACATGTTTATATCCTCAAAATTATCTAGTAATCTATCAAAGTCTTCCTGAGAAATTTTGGGTGCATTTTTTACTGGTAAAAACTCCATGAAATCTGCATTATATAGGATTTTATAAGTTCTAATCAAACCGTTTTTATCCGGAATTTCATAATACATTGGACGCCTAAAGTTTGCGTCATATCCATAAACAAAATGCAAAATAATAGTACAGCCTAAGATGTACCAATCGTTTTCTGGCATATTTTTTATTACCAAATCAAAATCTGGACCTGCAGTTTTTAAAATGTTTTTAAAGCGTGTCGAGGTATTAAAAATATAATTATTGTAAGGTACAGTCGCTGTTTTAATCTCGTTTAAACTTAGTACTTCACTAAAGGTATCTTGTAATAAAATTTCAATTTGTTTTTCGTGCTTTTTAAAGATAGAAACCTCACTAAAGCCATCACTTAAAACAGGATACTGTTCTTTTATTTCTAGAATACGCTTTACCTTATCTTTAGTAATTAAGTCTTCGCTATTACTAAACGTTTGGTAACGTTTAATAAGCTTATTAAAGCTTATTTGAATAGAAAATGGTAAATTAGTGTTATGGTTTAAATCTTTCATTGTTATTTATTCTAAGTAAATTTACGCATAATAAGTTTTAGTTGCATAATAATTTGTAAAATGACGTCCGAATTATCTTTAAATGATAAAACAAAAATAACCTTAAACCTTCACGTCCAAAGCATCTCTTAACGCATTACCAATCAACATAAATGCCATTACCAAAAGCATGATGCATAAACCAGGTAAAATAGCTAAATAGGGTTTACCTAAGATAATGTAATTATAATGGTCTTTTATCATGGCTCCCCAACTTGCCATAGGTGGTTGCGCGCCAATACCTAAAAAACTAAGTCCAGATTCTATTAATATTGCTGCAGCAAAATTAGCCGCACAAATAACTATAACTGGTGCCATAATATTGGGTAAAATGTGTTTGGTAATAATTCTGTAATCTTTAAACCCTAACGCTCTAGCTGCTGTAACATATTGCATTTGCTTAGCGCTAATTATTTGTCCTCTTACTATTCTAGCTACTTCAACCCACATGGTTAACCCTACAGCAATAAAAACTTGCCAAAAGCCTTTACCTAACGCTAATGTAATAGCAATTACTAATAACAAAGTTGGTATGGACCAAGTCACGTTAATAACCCACATAATAAACGCATCTGTTTTTCCGCCATAATAACCAGCAACACTTCCCATAAAAATACCAATTACTAACGAGATAAAAACAGCTACAAAGCCAATAAAAAACGAAATACGTGCACCAACTAATAAACGACTTAGTAAATCGCGACCGTATTTATCGGTTCCTAAACGGAAGGTTTTATTAGTTATAAAGGTATTTTTAGATGAAATGGTTTTGGTTAAACCTTCTAATCCGTCAGAAGTGTATTGGGTATAAGTTAATGTATTTCTGTTATTGCTGTAACTTGAAATTGGGATTTCGGTATCTGTATTTACCTTTCCGAAGAACAGCTTATTTAAAAAAGATTGGTTATTTTCAATTTCGGATTTAATAGTTAACATATCGAGATTAAAACCTGGTGATTTTGAGTGAATTGAGACATGCATTTGGTTTGCATTTTGCGAATTATCTGGCGCAAACACATAAGCAAACACAGAGATTACACCAACAATACAGATAAAAATAAAACTAAAAACGCCCCAAAAGTTTTTCTTAAACTTTTGAAGCGCTAATTGAGATAATGAGTTGGTGTTAGTCGTCATTCTATTATAGATTCCTACTTGAGTAGGAATGACAAAACATTAATTCTTAATAGTTGCTACTTTTTTAATTTCGTAAGTTGTTTCTAGATCTGAAAGCACATTTAATGCTTCCTCAACATACACATCTTTACTCAAGTTTTTGTGCCATCTTAAACGCTTGTCACGTAATACAGTATCTTGCTCGAATAATTTTTGTTCGTATGGTAAAGAATTAAATGAAAGATCTGTTTTATAATCAGAAATAGCATCAAATTGCTTAGCTTCTTCTTCATTTAAATCTAACTCTGCTTTGTATTTTTTATAATTAAGTGAGTACAAATCGTTATCCATTTTTTGTTTTGTCCATCTTGCATTATTTTCGATTAAAACAAGTTGTTCATTTTTAGCCATTCTGCTTTTACTGCTCGCAATAGTACGATCATAATCGTAATATCGGTCCCAAACTTTAAAATCTACTGGTGTAATTTTATCCCATGGTAATGGGTTTTCTTGATCGCGCTCTCCTATATCAATAAAGCTATAACGATCCGGAACTACTACGTCACTTTTCACACCTTCTAATTGAGTTGAACCTCCATTAATACGGTAAAACTTTTGACGTGTTAATTTTAAGGCACCTAAATCGCCATGAGAACTATTACGTACCATTCTATTTAAATCTAACACATTTTGCACTGTTCCTTTACCGTAAGTTTGCTTACTACCAATTACAATAGCACGTTTATAATCTTGCATTGCTGCTGCTAAAATCTCGGATGCAGAAGCAGACAACTCGTTTACCATTATTACTAATGGACCATCCCAAGTAATTGATTTGTCTGTATCTTTTAATATTTCTTTAGGCTCATCTGTATAACGTACTTGTACAATAGGACCATCTTCTATAAATAATCCTGCCATATCTACAACAGTCTTTAAAGAACCTCCACCATTATTACGTAGATCTAGAACTAAGCCTTCTATACCTTGTTCTTTTAAACGTTCAATTTCTAACTTAATATCTGATGCAGCATTTCTACTGTTATAGTTTTCAAAATCAACATAGAATTTTGGTAAATTGATAATTCCGTATTGCTTGTCGTCTTTTTTAACTATGGAAGATTTGGCATAAGTTTCTTCTAACTCTACTAAATCTCTAGTAATAACGATGTCTTCAACTATACCATCAACACGCTTTAATGTTAATATTACTTTAGTTCCTTTTGGTCCTTTTATTAGTTTTATAGCATCATCAATACGCATTCCTACAATACTTACCGCTTCTTTTTCTTTATTCTGACGCACTTTTAAAATAACATCTCCAACTTCTACTTCTCCACCTCTCCAAGCTGGTCCACCAGAAATTAATTCGACAATTTTGATGTGATTCATTTTCTTTTGTAAACGTGCTCCAATACCTTCTAACTTACCAGACATTTGTTGGTCAAAACGGTCTTTATCTCTTGGTGCCATATAAGAAGTGTGTGGATCAAACTCTTCTACAATTGTATTTACATACATAGCAAACCAATCCTTACGTTGCATGTCTTCTATATAATCTGTAAAGTAAGTGTCTAATGCTTTAAATGTTTCGGCTCTGGCTTCTTCTTCTATTTGCTTGATTGATTTTTCTTCTACTGGTTCTACATCTGTATTTACTGTCTCACCATCAAATAAATCAGTTTCCTCCTCTGTACCCTTCGGGTTTTCTTGTTCTTCAATTAAATCTGCATAACTAGCAAGTGTGTTAAATTTTAATTGTTGCCTCCAACGCTCTTTTAAACCTTTTTTGTTTTTTACGTAAAGTAAACTCTCGTAATCTGTGTTGTAGGTTTCATTTTTATCAAAATCAAATGGTTTTGCTAAAATATCTTTATAAAATGCTTTTGCATCTTGTTGTCTTTCTGTAAAACGTTTATATACTTCATTAAAAAAAGAAATATCGTTAGCTTTAAGCTGGTCATCTATTTCGGTTTCAAACTTTTTAAAATCGTTAATATCTGATTGTAAAAAATAACGTTTTAAAGGATCTAATTGCTCTAAATAATCTGAGTAGATTTCAGCAGAAAAAGCGTCATTCAAGTCTTTTGGCTCAAAATGCAACTGCTCTAAAGCCATAGTTATAATTTGAATTAGCAACTTATCCTTATCTGGATTATCATCTACTTTAGTAGTAAAACTGCAAGAACCAAATGCTAATAAAAGCACGAGTAATATTATGTTATAATTCCTTTTCATTATTCTCTATTATTAAATTTTACGGGAAATTTCCACTAAAGTAAAGAAAAAACCATGCCAATAAAACCTAAACACCCTAATTTTTTGTTAAACTGAATAAATTAGGTCGTTACTAGAGATTTTACGTATTTTAGCGGTTACAAATAACCTAAACAAATGTCTAATAAACCATTAATTTTAGTGACCAATGATGATGGGATTACTGCTCCAGGAATTTTAGCCTTAATTGAGGTTATGGAAACACTTGGAGACGTAGTTGTTGTTGCGCCAGATAGTCCACAAAGCGGAATGGGACATGCTATTACTTTAAATGCTACTTTACATTTAGAAAAAATATCACAAAAAGGTGATAAAACTATTAAATATAGTTGTTCTGGCACACCTGCAGATTGTGTTAAAATTGCAATAAACGAAGTCTTAGACAGACGACCAGACCTTTGTGTTTCGGGTATTAATCATGGTTCTAACAGTTCTATTAATGTAATCTATTCTGGGACGATGAGTGCAGCAATTGAAGCTGGAATTGAAGGTGTACCTGCTATTGGATTTTCTAATCTTAATCACAATTGGAATACCAATTTTGAAGCGTCTAAAAAATATGTCAAGCAAATTGCAGAAAATGCATTGCAAAACGGAATTGCTGAAGGTGTCATTTTAAACGTCAATATTCCTGATTTAAAAGAAGATGCTATTAAAGGCATTAAAGTGTGTAGACAAGCAAAAGCCAATTGGAAAGAAAAATTTGATAAACGCAAAACACCTCAAGGTAAAGATTATTACTGGCTAACTGGAGAGTTTACAAATTACGATAAAGGCACTGATACTGATGAATGGGCTTTATCAAATGGTTACGTTTCTGTAGTGCCTGTACAATACGATATGACAGCTCATCATTACATACAACAATTAAATACTTGGCAATTTGAATAATAAAAAAGACATTATCATTGGTTTTATTATTGGTATCATATCAACAGGTGTTGGTGTCTTATTATACATTGTTTTGTTTTCTAAATTCGGAATTGAAGAAACCATCAAACAAGCCTTACAATTTAAGTTTGTTGGTAAATTGGTAAGTCTTGGTGCTTTATTAAACTTAGGTGTGTTTTTTTTATTTTTAAATAAAAAACAAGATAATAAAGCAAAAGGCGTTTTAATAGCAACTTTAATAGTTGGATTAATTTTTATAATAAACAGGTTATAATTTGAAATATTACATTATTTCTGGCGAAGCTTCTGGCGATTTACATGGTGCTAACCTCATGAAA
>JALZUT010000016.1 GCA_023300575.1 Olleya sp. | reverse complement strand
TATTAACTCTAATCCTATCAACAACAATGATAGCACAAACAAATCAAGAATTACCATATTATGAGCTTCCTGAAGCTTCAGACACATTTACAGCTGGTACAGTTGCAGCAAGACAAGTTGATGCTTTAGGTTTCAGGTTTTATCATGCTACAGATGGATTGACAGAAAAAGATTTAGCCTACAAGCCAACAGATTCTGTTAGAACAGTCGAAGAAACCGTAAATCACATCTTCGATTTATCTAAAATTATTTTAAATTCAACTTTAAAAAAAGCAAATAACAGAGAAAGTGTTGACATGACTTTTGTGGAAAAACGAACAGCAACTTTAAACAATCTTAAACAAGCAGCAGACATATTAAGACAAAGTGAAGACATTGCACAATTCAAAATTATTTTTGGAGAACGCGTAATTCCGTTTTGGAATAATATTAATGGACCAATAGCAGATTCTATTTGGCATTGCGGACAGATCGCTTCTTTTAGACGTGTGACAGGTAACCCAATTAACCCAAAGGTTAATCACTTTTCTGGAACAGTAAAAAAAGACTAGTCTCTTTAAAGGCTAGACTAATCAATACGTAAAATTTAAATCCAATGTCACACTGAGCTTGTTGAAGTATCTTGTAAAAAAATAATTTACAACTGTTATTAATAAAAAACGCTCCAATATTATTGGCGCGTTTTTTTTATTTATTTTGAAATTGTTTTAATCTTTTCAGACTTAAAATCTACTTCTACTTGATGTCTTAATATGTCCTCTATAGTTTCTCTTTCTCTAATTAAATGTGCTTTGTCATTGTACCAAAGTACTTCTGCTGGTCTGTAACGTGAATTGTAGTTGCTAGCCATACTAAAACAGTAAGCACCAGCATTACTAAAAGCTAAAATATCACCTTCATTAATTTCGTTAATTCTACGGTTATTGGCAAACGTATCGGTTTCGCAAATGTAACCTACAACGCTATAAAAACGCTCTCGTCCTTCTGGATTAGAAATGTTTCTAATCTCGTGCTGAGAGCCATATAACATCGGTCGTATTAAATGGTTAAACCCAGAGTCTACTTGTGCAAAAACTGTTGAGGTTGTTTGTTTAACCACGTTTACATTAACTAAAAACTGCCCAGATTCGCTTACTAAAAACTTACCAGGCTCAAATGCTAAGGTTAAATCCTTACCATATTCTTTACAAAACGTATTAAATCTAGCGCTAAGTTTTTCTCCTAATTCTTCAATATTAGTTTCAATATCACCAGTTTTATAAGGCACTTTAAAACCAGAACCAAAATCAATAAACTCTAAATCACGGAAGTTTTTTGCGGTGTCAAACAAAATTTCGCTTGCATATAAAAACACATCAATATCTAAAATATCACTTCCAGTATGCATGTGGATACCGTTAATATTCATTTTGGTATTTTCTACAATTCTTAGAATATGCGGAATTTGATGTATAGAAATTCCAAACTTACTATCAATATGTCCAACAGAGATATTGGTGTTTCCACCAGCCATAACGTGTGGGTTAATTCTAATACAAACAGGTGTTTTAGGATGTTTAGTTCCGAATTGTTCTAATACAGATAGGTTGTCAATATTAATTTGGCAACCTAATTCTGCAGCGCGTTCAATTTCTCCTAAAGACACACCATTAGGTGTAAAAATTATGTTTTCTGCATTAAAACCAGCAGCTAATCCTAATTGTACTTCCTGTATAGAGACTGTATCTAATCCTGATCCTAGCTGTTTCATTAGCTTTATTACAGAAATATTAGATAACGCCTTTACTGCATAGTTTATTTTTAAATTGTTAACACCTTTAAAAGCAGAAGTTAAGCGTTGATATTGCGTTGCGATTCGCTTTGCATCATAAATATATAATGGACTTCCAAAGTCTTTAGCTATTTGTAATAATTGATTGTCTTGCATGGTACTATTTTTTTCAAAGGTATTTTTTTCAATGAATTTAAAAATTTTTACATCAATTTATTACATATTTATAACATATTGTTAATTATTTAACAATGTTGAAAACTTATAGTATTCTCCTTTTTTTTCATAATTAAATATTAGGGTAAGTAAATGTGATTATTTACTTTTGTGACTCTAAAATTTTATAGATTTCCTCCTTCGAGGAAATAAAAAATAAATCTCTATAAAGATGAATTTACACGAATATCAAGGAAAAGAATTATTAAACAGCTTTGGCGTACGTATCCAACGTGGTATAGTTGCTCAAAATGCTGATGAAGCAGTAGCTGCAGCTAAAAAATTAACTGAAGATACTGGAACAGGTTGGCACGTAATTAAAGCCCAAGTTCACGCAGGTGGTCGTGGTAAAGGTGGAGGTGTTAAGCTAGCTAAAAACTTAGATGAAGTTAAATCTATAGCTGGAGATATTATAGGAATGGATTTGGTAACACCTCAAACTTCAGCAGAAGGGAAGCGTGTACACCAAGTTTTAGTGACAGAAGATGTTTACTATCCTGGAGATTCTGAACCGGAAGAGTATTATATGTCAGTACTTTTAAATAGAAGTACAGGACGTAACATGATTATGTATTCTACAGAAGGAGGAATGGATATTGAAACAGTTGCTGAAGAAACACCACATTTAATTTTCACAGAAGAAATTGATCCTGCAACAGGAATTTTACCATTTCAAGCACGTAAAGTAGCTTTTAATTTAGGTTTATCTGGAGCAGCATTTAAGGATATGACAAAGTTTGTAACCTTACTATATAAAGCTTACGTTGAGTCTGATTCTGCTTTGTTTGAAATTAATCCGGTTTTAAAAACAAGTGATGATAAAATAATGGCTGTAGATGCTAAAGTAACTTTAGATGCTAGTGCATTATATAGACACAAAGATTTAGCAGCATTACGTGACATACGTGAAGAAAATCCAATAGAAGTTGAAGCTGGAGAACAAGGACTTAACTATGTTGACCTTGACGGAAACGTTGGTTGTATGGTTAATGGTGCTGGTTTAGCTATGGCAACTATGGATTTAATTAAGCAAGCTGGTGGAGAACCTGCTAACTTTTTAGATGTTGGTGGTACTGCAGATGCAGCAAGAGTAGAAATAGCTTTTGAACTTATTTTAAGAGATCCAGCTGTAAAAGCAATTCTAATTAATATTTTTGGTGGTATTGTACGTTGTGACCGTGTTGCTCAAGGTGTTATTGATGCTTATAAAAACATGGGTAATATTAGCGTTCCAATTATTGTACGTTTACAAGGAACAAATGCAGACATCGCTAAAGAACTAATTGACAATTCTGGTTTAGATGTTATGAGTGCTACCGAGTTTCAAGAAGCTGCGGATAAAGTACAAGCGGTTTTAGCATAAATAAAACTACCATTCTTAGCGAAAGCCAAGAATTTATATAAAAAAAGAGCAACGTTAATCGTTGCTCTTTTTATTTGCTCTTGGCTTATTAATATTTTTTTTATTATCGTATGGATTAGGTTTAACTTTCCTTGAAGCCTCTTTTTTGGGTTTCTCCCCTTTTTTAGGCATTGGTCCACGGAGATGAATAATCAATCCATTTAAAAAATTTCTTAAAATTTGATCACCACATTCTACATAATTTGGATGGTCTTCTTTTCTAAAAAAAGCACTTAATTCTGTTTTAGCAATTCTAAAATCTACTAAAGCTAATATTGCAATAATATCAGTGTCTCTTAGTTTATGTGCAACTCTTAGCTTTTTAAAGATATCGTTATTTGTCATGTGCTAATATGTTGATAGTTAGTTTTTTATTTGTTTTTTTTGATATTTTAATCACTAAATAAATGATGAACAGCGTTTAAGTTCGTTGTAAAACTACTCATTTTTCGACAAGCGACGTGCTTTCTACGATTATAAATTACCATTATTACGTAATTTTATAAAAAGAAAAATTAATACCCAAGTATGCCTAACAGAGTAGAAAAACTAAGTTTATTGTCTGAAATGATAGCCTTTGCTAAAACAGACAAAGATCTCAAAAGAATAGAGTATGATTTTCTTTTAAGTATTGCAAAACAATTAGATGTTTCTAGAGAAGATTTCGATTACCTAATTGAATACCCTGTTAATTATGTAAACTTAAAATCACATAGTGAGCGTATTGTGCAATTTCACCGTTTGGTTTTATTAATGCACATCGATCAAGATCGCACAAGAGCAGAAATAGCAAAAATCCACAACTATGGTTTAAGAATGGGACTTAACCATGATTCTATTAATAGAGTGTTGTATTTAATGGAAGGCTTCCCTAATATGATGGTTCCTGCAGAAGTATTAATAGATATTTTTAAAGTACAGTATAATTAATAAAACTTATTAATTTCGTCAGTTCGAGTGATTCGACGCAGTAGAATTGTATCGAGAACATTTAGAATTTTTTCATGCTTCAAAAATAAATAGAACTGTCGCGAGTTGTTTTTTAAAAAGTGATAGTATAACTGTAATTAACTTTTTAATGCTTCTAGTTTACCTTGGTAACTTTTAATTTCATCACGTAATTGTGCAGCTATTATAAAATCTAACTGTTTTGCAGCTTGTTCCATGATTTTACGTTTTTCACGTATTTTCTTTTCTAATTCACCTTTAGTTAAATACTCACTTTCAGGTTCTGCAGCACGAGCAGCTTCTAAATCGTAACTGTATGTACTTACAGAGTTTTTACTTAATGCACTATCTAAGCTTTTATTTAAAGCTTTTGGAACAAGATTGTTATTGGTATTGTATGCTATCTGCTTTTCGCGTCTGTATTCGGTTTCATCTATCGTTTTTTGCATGCTTTTAGTTATTTTATCTGCATACATTATCGCTTTACCGTTTAAGTTTCTAGCAGCTCTACCAACAGTTTGGGTTAGTGATCTTGCTGAACGTAAAAAACCTTCTTTATCTGCATCTAAAATTGCAACTAAAGATACTTCTGGTAAGTCTAAACCTTCACGTAATAAGTTAACACCAACTAATACATCATAAATTCCTTTACGCAAATCTTGCATAATTTGTACACGCTCTAAAGTATCTACATCACTATGTATATAATTTACACGAATATTAATTCGGCTTAGGTATTTAGTCAATTCTTCAGCCATACGCTTGGTTAAGGTTGTCACTAAAGTACGTTCGTCTTTTTCTATACGAAGCTGGATTTCTTCAATTAAATCATCAATCTGGTTTAAACTTGGTCGGACTTCTATAATAGGATCTAATAATCCGGTTGGTCGTATTACTTGCTCGACGTAAACACCATCTGTTTTCTCAAGCTCATAATCTGCAGGCGTTGCAGAAACGTATATAACTTGGTTTTGCAAAGTTTCAAACTCTTCAAACTTTAAAGGTCTATTATCCATTGCAGCAGGTAATCTAAAACCATAATCTACCAAATTTACTTTTCGGCTGTAATCGCCTCCATACATAGCATGTACCTGAGAAATTGTAACGTGACTTTCATCTACTACCATTAAAAAGTCATCAGGAAAATAGTCTAATAAACAGAAAGGGCGAGTTCCGGGTTCGCGACCATCTAGATAGCGCGAGTAATTTTCAATACCAGAACAGTAGCCTAATTCTCTAATCATCTCTAAGTCAAATTCGGTACGTTCTTTTAAGCGTTTTGCTTCTAAATGCTTACCTATTTCTTTAAAATAATCATGTTGTTTGACCAAATCATCTTGTATGCTTTTAATTGCATTTTGTAAAATGTCTGGCGACGTTACAAACATATTTGCTGGATAGATAGTTAATTTGTCATATTTTTCTACAACTTCATTGGTTTGAATATTAAAGGCTTCAATCTCTTCAATTTCTTCTCCAAAAAAATGAATACGAAACGCATCATCTGCATAGCCTGGAAAAATATCTACAGTATCTCCTTTTATCCTAAAATTACCATGTTTAAAATCGGCTTCGGTACGCGAATACAGACTTTGTACTAATTGATGTAATAGTTTGGTACGTGAAATCTGTTGATTGACTTCCAAGGAAATAACATTTTTCTGAAACTCGACAGGATTACCAATACCATATAAACAAGACACAGATGCAATTACAATAACATCACGTCTACCCGATAATAGGGAAGAGGTTGTACTTAAACGCATTTTCTCAATCTCCTCGTTGATGGATAAATCTTTTTCTATATAAACTCCAGAGGTTGGGATGTAGGCTTCCGGTTGGTAATAATCGTAATAGGATACAAAATATTCTACTGCGTTATCAGGAAAAAACTGCTTAAATTCAGAATATAATTGAGCAGCTAAAGTCTTATTGTGTGCTAAAACTAATGTTGGACGTTGTGTTTCTTCTATAACGTTGGCAACTGTAAAAGTTTTACCAGAACCAGTAACACCTAATAAGGTTTGGTATTTTTCTTTACTATCCAATCCAGTAACCAATTGTTTAATAGCTTCTGGTTGGTCTCCTGTTGGACTAAATTCTGATTTTATTTTGAATTGCATGTATATTGTCATTCTGCGCTACGACGCAAAATCTATTTTAATATTTCGTAGTGGATTCCTGCTTTCGCAGGAATGACAAAAACAAAACTACGGAATAAAACGATGGTTTTATTTTAATGAAGCGTTAAAAACAGCTCTGTCATTCCTGCGAATGCAGGAATCCACTTTTGAAAACTTATTCTTTTTTACCATAGGATTTAACTAGAAATTTCCCAAAGATAAAATAGAGTACAAGTACTGTTATCGCTCCAACTAAATACCCATTTTCCATAAGTTCTTTATATTCATAATTTAAGCAGAATAGTATTATGCATAAAACAAACTGAACAACAGCATACATAATGTTTCCTTTTGGACTATAACCAAACAGTCCAAGAAAATGAGTTTTGGTTAACCCAAAAATAAGGTGTGGCATTGCATTGGCTAATAATCCACCAATTATAAAGTCTATTAGATTCATTTTT